>PJET01000001.1 GCA_002825515.1 Candidatus Thorarchaeota archaeon MP11T_1
ACCTCAGGGTCATTCCACGCACGCTTTGCATCGGGTCTGATTAGTCGCCACATAACACTACAACAACAGGCATCTTAGGATAAAAGGACTATGAGAGAGGAGTTTCATACCATTGATGATGTCGAACTTTCCATAAGATGTGCAAGTGTAGCAGCTAGAACGATGACACGATGCTTGAGCCAAAAATGCGTGATGTTTTGATCGCTCTCTAGGAGTTTCCTTGACGCTAGGAGGCTAGATTGAGATGGTGGAACAGTGGAAAACAAGCATCGTTCAGATATTGCAGCCTCATCAACAAACCAGTTCTTGAAATCTTTCGCAAAGGTTTGATTTCTCTCAGGATGATTGAAGTCATCAAGCCGCAACCAGTTCAGTGCAAAGACTGCATCAGCATCTTTGAGAACTCCCTCGAATTCGTTTTCTTCCTCAAAAAGCACATTAGAACACATTGAGGTGTCTCGAGCGACCCTTCTTACTCTGTTGAGGAATGAGAACTCAGTTGGAGTGACTAGACGCACATTAGCACCAAAAGCGAGGGCTGTGATTAATAGACTATGTGCTGGAGCAGGATTCACAAAAGCGTTCCCAAAACCCCAAGTCACTACAATCTGTTTCCCTGAAACACTCCCCAAACGTGATTCAAGACCCAAAAGAGCAGTCAGTGCATCCTGCCATGCGTAAACATCGTCATGCAGACTGACAAGTGGCACATGAGATGCTTGTGCAAACTGGTTCGTGAGAATCCTTCCTTCTCCAAAAGTATCACTACTGGAAAATGCAGTCAATAGAAAATCCACAGCTTCACTTGACATCTTCACGGAATCAAGCATTGCATCCGTTGACATAGTCGCAGCATTATGCCACCCTAAGTCAACAAGTTCGTGGTCAAGCCGAGCAGCTGTGATATCAGTGACCTGAGTCTCTAATGGTGAGGCTCCATAAAAGATGCGACCAATTACCTTGACTTTTTTGAGAGGGTCACGAGTTACTGAAAATCCAGATGTGTCTATACTCTTCGCTATCTTGATGATGTTTTGAAGCATTGGTCTAGTGGGAAGTACATCATTATTGGGAGTCATTGCTGTTATACATCCTGCAACAGTCACTGATAATATGTTTCCTACAAGACCCTTTCTGGGCAAATCATATCAGGAGAATTGAATTCAAACAAATAGGAGTGTTGAACATCATGCCAGTGAGTCCAATCGACTTTGGAAGGTACGGCCATCAAGAGATGATCTCAATATTTGAAGAGGAGAATAGACACTCACTCTGGTTGAAGGTCGAAGCGGCAGTCGCAAATGCTCAAGCAGAGATTGGTCTGATACCAAAGGATGCGGCCAAAGACATCCATGACACAACTAAACCAGACATTGTAACATTGGACCGAACAATGGAGATAGAGAAGAAAACTAGGCATGATGTTGTTGCACTTGTTGAGGCAATCGCTGAACAGTGTAAAGGTTCTGGTGCAAGGTGGGTTCATTTTGGTCTGACTAGTAACGACGTTAAAGACACAACTGTTGGACTCCAATTGAAGAGCGCGTTCGAGATTATCATGCCGCAACTCGATAAACTCTGTGAAACTCTAAGCAAAAGGGCAAAAGATACTGCAAGTCTTATCGCAGTTGGTCGATCGCATGGACAACATGCGGTACCAATCACATATGGTCTTAGATTTGCAGTCTGGCTTGACGAGATAAGACGTCACAAGGTGAGATTACAAGCAGCACAGACTCGGTCGGCTGTGGGAAAAATTGCTGGAGCCACTGGGAGTCATGCAGCACTTGGGCTACAAGGGATTGAACTTCAGAAATTGGTCTTGACCAAACTTGGATTAAGCGTACCGATAGCTACTACTCAGATCGTGCAACGGGATCGCATAGCTGAAGTAATCACAGGTTTAGCTAACCTTGCTTCTAGCATTGATAAGATTTCAACTGATCTTAGAAATCTACAGCGCACGGAGATTGGTGAAGCATTCGAGCCCTTCGCAAAGGATAAACAGGTTGGATCATCTGCGATGCCCCATAAACGGAATCCAGTGACTTGCGAGAAGATCTCTGGAATTGCTAGGATAGTGAGGTCTCTTGTACCGCCAGCTCTTGAGAATATTATCAGTTGGGAGGAACGGGACATATCACACTCTTCAACTGAGAGATTTATTCTACCTCAGGCGTTCATCCTGACTGATTATATAGTGAGAGAGATTACCCGAGTTTTAGATGGATTGACAATTGATGAGCATGCAGTGAGAAGAAACCTCAATCTCACCAAAGAGTCGATTCTGAGTGAACTCATTGTTACTGTGCTTATACAAAGAGGGTTCGAACGTTTGAAAGCACATGAAAAGTTAAGGGCTCACAGTCAAGCAGCTCTACAAAGTAATAGAGGACTTCTCGATGTTGTGAAAAACGACCCAGACCTTAGAAACTTTATCAACGAAGGTGCTTTTGATGTTGAGAGATATTACGACAACATAAGAGATGTTTCAAGAAAGATTGTTGACGATGCATTTTCTGAATATAAGAAGACATTTCCTAAGTAGACAAGATGATATGAAGGAATGAAACTAGGAGGAGTAGTGAATCACTGTGAAGAAACTATTAGTCACATTGACTCCATCGGAGAGCAAAAGGTTGATTGCAAAGGGGTTGCTTGCACTTGACCTCATTCAGGAAGCCCTAGAGAGTGGGTATCTCTGTGTAACACTGGGAACAACATCTGGATATCTCGTTGAAGAGATTCTTGGTGAGTATGACAAGACTCGCCACATTGCTGGGATTACTGTACCAAAAGGACTCTCCGTCACTGACAAAGAAACAAGAGCATTTGATGCCATATTCCATAAAGGAGAGTATATTGAGAACAAGAAAGTCATCGATGTTTTGGACAAGATGGGACCAAAAGATGTCATCGTAAAGAGTGCAAACGCTCTTGATGAGAACTATGTGCCAATCGTTCTACTTGCCAGTGAAACAGGGGGTACTGTCGGGTCGTTCATTGGTTCTGCAGCTGCGAGGAACATCAAGGTGATTGTTCCAGTTGGACTTGAAAAGTCAATACCAGTCGCGTATGAGGAGTTTTGCGGCCAGTTTGGAATGGATGACTGGGATTATGCTATTGGAACGCCAGTGGGAGCCATTGCCCTTATAGAAGGTATTGCCTTCACTGAGATTGAAGCTATTGAGGCGCTTTTTGACGCTACCGCAATTCCCATTGCAGCTGGTGGAGTCAATGGCGCAGAAGGTTCAATAAGCCTATTCATTGAAGGTGACGATGACGAGATTGCGCAGGCTTACGAGTTCTTCAAAGACCTCAAAGGCGAGCCACCATTCCCAAAGGTTAATCGAGTTAAGTAAAGTGAGAGAATCCAACAATGCAGAGTGATATTGTCATATCAACTAAAGGACTTACCAAGATTTTCGAGAGAGGGAAAAAAAGAGAGGTAGTGGCTCTCGATAATGTAGACTTGGATATTAAGCGCGGGGAGGTCTTTGGTCTCTTGGGGCCTAATGGTGCCGGGAAGACAACTCTCATCCGTATCTTGGTTGGACTGCTTACACCCACTGAGGGTACAGCCAATGTCCTTGGCAAAGATGTGGTTCAGGAAATTGATGAGATCAGGGAGAGAGTTTCGCTCCTACCCCAAGAAGCTGGAATTTACAACAGGCTAACAGCACGTGAGAACTTGGTCTATTATGGGGGACTCTATGGAATTTCTGAAGATGCTCTGAACCAACGTGCAGACAACCTTTTGGACTTGGTAGGGTTACGAGACCGGGAGGACTATCAAGTCAAAGGTTTCAGTGGAGGAATGAAGCGGAAGGTCCTTGTTGCTCGGGCATTGATCATCGAACCAGAGATAGTCTTCATGGACGAACCAACAACAGGCGTAGACACACTCGGTGCACGAGTTGTCAGAAATGTTCTGAAGAGACTTAGCTCCGAAGAGAAGAGAACAATCATTCTTACCACTCATGATCTCAATGAGGTTTCTGAGCTTTGTGACAGAGTGGGGATTCTCAATGAAGGCAAGCTGGTGGCAGTTGGAAAACCAAGCGAACTAGAAGAGAAGTTCAAAGCAGCGAATCTGGAGGAAGTATTCACTGGTCTTGTTACTGGTGAAGGCGTCTATGGAGGTGTAGATAGATGAAACGGCCCTCTTTGAACGCGAAGACAGTATGGATGCTCAAGAAGGAGATAAAAGAAGTCTTACGCTCACGTTGGCTCATTCTAGGATTCATCATCAGCCCGATGTTTGCCTGGTTATTCCAAGGTGCATTCTTGTCATTTATTGTGGCTCAGACATCTGAAGAGCCAGAGAGGGTCTTCATCACGATTGAGGATGATGGAGTATGGGGGAGGACTCTTTATGAAGAAATATACGCAAATAGGTCAGTGTTGCTCATTGATCCACTTGTAAATATTACAAGAGCGGAGGGAGAGGCATTAGTTGCAGAAAAAACTGTGTCAGTGTGGGTGTGGGTACCTGAAAACTTCACACAGGAATTAAATGCGACAACCACTAGTACCATGGTCATTTGGGTAAATACAGGCAACTTCAGAGCGCAGGCTGCCGCAGCACGAATTGACGGATTTTCTAGGCGAGTAATAGATTCTTTCATTGTCATTCGTGATCTAAATGTAAATTGGTACACAATCTCGCCAGAAGCAAATTACGGGCACTCCTTAGCGATTTTTCTGGTTATGCTCACGTCAGTACTTGCACCAGCTCCGTATGTGGGACGTTCATTTGCTGGTGAACGAGAGAAGCATACCCTAGAGGCGCTCTTGGTCGTGCCAATGAGTCGGCTCAAAATTCTTGGCTCCAAGCTTGCCGCAGGACTTATCCTCCTCTTGATTTATTCATTATTCACAGCAGTTGGTATTCTTTCATACAACCTTTCAATCATCTTGAGGGTAGCTAATTATCCACCGGATATTCGAGATCTCAATATCAACATCTATACAGTGAATGTGCAAACAATACCACTAATCATATTCTGTCAGTTACTTGTTCTACTGTGTGCGATTGGGATTGGCATTGTCATCTCATGTCTAGCAAAAGATCAAGCAACAGCCGAGTCTGTCAATAACATGGTCATGCTAATTCCTACCTTTGTGATTGGAATTCTAGGTTTCACTGGAAGTATCTTACAGTACAGCGGTGCCTTTGGTGTCTTTATCTTGGCAATCCCATTCACTCATGCAATCCTGTTCTTGAATGCGGTTCTGAGTGGAGTTGGTACACCAATTGGACTTCTAGGGAATGTGGCATATTTGATAGGGTTCACAGTGGTATTCCTGATAATTGGTGCTAAGCTCTTTGAGCGGGAGGCAATCATCAACTAGCGGATAGGCCATTTGGGCATGTTTTCTATCCCTGCTCGCTCCATCAACGCAGTACTATGTTCCCTTGCATTCTTCATGACTTCAGATTCATCAAGAGTAAGAAGGTGTTTGTTTTGCATGAGAATACGACCGTTCACAACCACTGTATCGACATACTCACCATTACCAGAATAAACCAGATTTGATACAGGATTGGTATGAGGCGTCAGACCTAACTCGTGCAGGTTAATTAGAATAAGATCTGCGAGCTTGCCTTTTTCTAGAGACCCAACCATATCTTGAATCCCCATAGCGACGGCCCCTCCAATCGTAGCCATCTCAATCGCTTCCTCAGCCGTAACAACCAAAGGATCATTGACATATGACTTGTGAATCAGTGCTGCAAGACGCATCTCGCGTATCATGTCATAGGTATTGTTTGATGGTCCTCCGTCGCAGCCAAGAGACACAGGCACTCCAGCTTGAAGCATCTGTGGGACCTTGGCGAAACCTGACGCTAGTTTCATGTTGCTCGCTGGACAGTGGCTTATGTTTGACCTAGTCTCAGCAAGAACTTTGAGCTCGGAGTCTTCGAAGTGAATGCCATGGGCAAACACCATGTCTGGACCAAGAAGGTCATGCTGGCCAGCAAAAGTTGTCAGATTTGTTCCAAAGTTCTCCGTGACATAACGGACATCATCAACAACCTCACCGAGATGCATGGTCATTCTGGTCTGTTTCTCGCGTGTTCGTCTTGCTACATCTTTGAACAGCATTGGTGTCACAGCACCAAGTGACCGTAGTCCATACCATACCTGCAACCGACCATCAGCTTTTCCATGCCACTTCTTATACATCTCATCTGTTTCTTTTAGGCCAGAATCAGCATCTTCGATCATACCAGGATACATGATGTCAGCACTATCAGCATATCCCGTAGAATCCATAATGATTTTTGAGAGGGCGCCTCGCATTCCGACTCTTTCTACTGCCTTTGCTATGCCATCAAATCCGTATCTGGTGTGAATCATACATTCAATGAAGGAGGTTGTCCCGGTTCTAATCATCTCAGCCATACACAACTCTGCAGAAACTCGACCATCATCCTTCGTGAAATTACCTTGGAGGACCCAGACATATTTCTTGAGCCAGTCAACAAGCGAAACATCATCAGCACAACCTCTGATAAGAGCCTGTGCAAGATGAGTGTGAGTGTCAATCAGTCCAGGCATAACCAACATTTTCCTCGCATCAATAACAAGTTCAGCTTTGTGACTCTTCATCTCCTCGGTCTTTCCAACATCCAAGATTGTGTCGTTCTCAATATAGATAGAACCATTTTCGATAATCTCACGTTTTGGGTTTAGGGTGAGTATGTAACCGTTTTTTATGAGAATTGATTTCGGTTGCAAGAGCTGCTGCCTCCGTGTAGAAGAAGTATCCACTGATGCGTGACATAACACTTACGGTATAATGAGACTAACTAGCAAGTTCAAATTTAATCTCAATTTTCAAGCCTTGAGTGGGCTTTCCCTTAACCCGATCTTTCACTTCAGGTGCATATCCATACTTCTCAGCAAGTCTTCTGACCAGGTGAAGTCCGACTCCACCATAACGACGGGTGGGTTCAAAGAGCACCATTTTCTTTTCATCACTAAGACCAGGTCCATTGTCAGAAACACTTAGTGTGAGGGTCTTGCCTGACACCTTACCTTTGATTTGTACTAATTTCTTATCATCAGACAGGGGATTATGAACAACAGCATTCTCAAGCAGATTCCAAACCAATTGGCTCAAGGCTTGATCAGCAAGCACCATAGCGTTGGAAGGAAGTTTCCCAAAACTCACCCGTACACCCCTTTGCTTGAACAATAGCTCAGACTCTGCATTAATCACTCGATTAATGTCTACAGGACAAAGAGGTTCTGTCTTTGCTTCTTCGGCTTTTCGAACCTTCTGAATAAGCTCAAGGCATCGAAGGGCACCATCCATAACGTATCTCTTTGATCTCAAAATCTGTTCAGGTGGTGAATCCTTCTCGAGGAAATCGCCGCCAGCAAGAATCAATTGCAGTTGGTTACCAATATCATGGAGCAACAAATCAAGGAGGAAGTATATCTCAGCTTCAGCTTTTTTAATCTCGGAAATGTCAGTGAATATTGCTATGCTACCCAAGAATTCGCCATCGGGCCCAAGCAATGGTGATGCTGAAACCATAACTGGTACTGTTCCTCCAGATTTATGTTTGAGTAGAGCCTCATAATGCTCGATTTTGCCCTTCTTTCGCTCCTCCATTTTTTCATGCACTTGGTTCTCTGTCCACCCGTGAAGAATGTCTGTGATAGGGATACCAATTAGAGTTTCGGGGTCATCACAACCCATCATTTTGCACAAGGCATCATTGGCAAGAACCATCACGCCATCAGCATTATCTACTCCTAAACCAGAGTCCATTGTTTCAATAAGGGACCTATACCTCCGCTCGCTTTCTTGAAGAGCAAACGCGCTTCTCTTCTCTTCTGTAATGTCGATAAGTTGTGCTACCGTCTTGATTTGTCCATCACGACCGCGTATGGTTCCGACATTCATTCGAATATCTCGAACTTCACCATCTTTTCGGACGACTTTAAACTCATAAACAGAGGGGACAGTTTCACCTTTCTGACGCTTACGATATCTGTTAGACACCAAATCCAAACTATCTGCATGTAAGAACTCTCTAAAGTCGTGATTGAGGAGTTCACTTCGTCGACGACCTAGAATGTCACACATCTTATCGTTGACGTATTCAAACTTGTAATCATTACCAACCACAATGATTCCACTAAAACTGTAATAGTCCACTAAAAACTCTAGAATTTCCTTCCTATCTAATACTTTTTCTTCTGCAGCCACTCTACGACTTAAATCAATGATATATACAACAAACCCAACTGTTTCACCATTTTTAACTACTCGATCAGTGTAGACTTGCGTAGGAATTTTTACCTTATCACTCCGAACCACACGTAACGATATCGAAGATGGGGTTTCCCCATTGCTTAGTAGTTTCAGACCTTGGTCCACTAAATCCTGTTGCTCTGGAGCCACAAGGTCATGCACTGTTACTTCATTCTCGAGTGAGTTTTTGTTCAATTTGAACAATTTGAGAGCTGCAGGATTTGCATAGCATAAAACTGATTTTTCATCGAACTCGACCACAGGAATATGCATGGAGTCAGCTACTTCTCTGAACGCTTTCCTATCAGGGGACGGCTTTCGCTCATAAGATCCGCTCATTGTCCCACATCTGTGTCCATAGCTAACTCCAAATCGCTCCGAATGTAGTGTTGGGCATTAGGTTCGACGAAGAGTGTCTTCATATATTTTAGTTAGATGTATTCGTCCAAAGGCAACATCTTAAAGTGGCTAACGATAGAATCAGAGGGTTGAATATTCAATCGGAGAGACCGCTTATTGAAGAGCTTCCTTGCAATTGACCTTCACAAATGCACTGGTTGTAGAAACTGTGAGTTGGCTTGTTCCGCCAAGCACGTCAAATCATTCAATCCAAGAAGGTCAAGGATTCAGATTTTAAAGGATGAAACAAGAAACCTCGTGGTCCCAATGGTCTGTCTTCAGTGTGAGGAGCCACTGTGTGAACAGGATTGTCCAAACGGTGCAATCGTCTACAATGAGAAAGGCACTTTGTTTGTCAACAGTGATGTGTGCATTGGTTGCATGAACTGTGTGACAGCATGTGTCTACGGGGGGATAGAGATTGACCCGAAGACACTGAAGGCTGTGAAATGTGATTTATGCTCGGGAGACCCTGCATGTGTCAAAGCTTGTGATTACGGGGCGATCAGTCTTGTCGAAGCTAGAAAAGAAGGCTACAGAGCAAGGATGAAAGGCTTAGATATTGCCTTTCAAACAATTGACATAACAACCGAAGAGGTGGTTGAGTGACATTTCCATATAAGGGATACGCGGGATATTACCTTGACATAGACCTGACAAAAGGCAAAGTTCACAAGAAAGAGCTGGAAAAAGATTGGGCAAGACTCTACCTGGGTGGCAGCGGAGTTGCTGCAAAGATTCTATGGGACAGAACAGGACCAGAAACTGATCCGCTTGGTCCAGAAAATGTTCTCGTGGTAGGAACAGGTCCACTCACTGGCTCTCTATTCTCACCATCTGGACGTATGATGTTCGCCTCGAGAGGTCCCCTAACTGGAGTGTGGGCAGAGAGTCACGTTGGTGGTTTCTTGGGTGCTGAAATTAAATATTCAGGATTCGACTTCGTGGTGTTTAACGGACGTTCCGAAAAACCAGTTTATCTGTCACTTCGTGATGGTGCTGCTGAGCTTCTTGATGCATCTCACCTCTGGGGCAAAGAAACAAATGTGACAACTCAGATTATACGAGAAGATCATAAAGACCCCACCCTCAAAACTGGTGTTATAGGTCCTGCAGGAGAGAATGGAGTCCTTTACGGCTCAATCATAGTGGACTTTTATCGAGCTGCTGGAAGAGCAGGGCTGGGAACAGTTCTTGGATCCAAGAATGTGAAGGGGATTGCAGCAAGTGGAGCACAAGGTCTCGAAGTCCATGATATGGACAAATACCTTGAGGCTAATGAGGTAGAAATGCAGAGGATAAAAGACCCCATCTGGACTGAATCACTCACATCATTGAGAAAGTATGGCACAACTGATCTTGTGGCAATAATCAATGAGATTGGCAGGCTACCAACAAAGAATCATTGGACTGGATTCTATGAGAATGCGGATGACATTGGTCCAGAGACCATTGCTGAGAAGTATAGGATTGCACAAGAAGCCTGTCATGGATGTGCAGTTGGATGCAAGTATATCATTCGCGTCAATCAAGGCAAGTACTCAACAGGACCAATAGGTGGTCCAGAATATGAAACAATCATGGCGTTTGGTTCGAATTGCCTAAACAACGATATTGAGTCCGTGTTTTATCTAGGAAAGAGATGCGACCTGCTTGGTATGGACACTATAAGCTGTGGCAAGACTATCAGCTTTGCTATGGACCTCTTTGAACATGGGATTATCACAGCCAATGATGCAGATGGTTTAGACCTGGGCTGGGGCAATGCAGAATCGCAGGCTATACTAGTAGAGAAAATTGCGAGACGTGAAGGATTTGGAGATATCCTTTCGAAGGGTGTAAGAAAGGCTGCAGAATTGATTGGAGGTGAAGCTTGGAGGTATGCGGTGCATGTCAAAGGACTCGAAGCATCCGGACAAGACCCGAGAGCGCATCAAAGCATTGGACTGACATATGCTACTAATGTTAGGGGCGCAGATCATCTCAGAAGTCTTTCATCCTTGGAAGAACTAGGATATCCAGATATTGTCATTGAACGGTTTGGGAAGGAAAAGGCAGATGCAATCTTGGACATCATGTCTCCAGAACACAAAGGAGAGTTGGTCTGGGACATGGAAGATCTCTATGCAATAGTGGATTCTGCGGTCATCTGTAAATATGGAACTATGTGGCCACCAGTATATTACTTTGACACTTTTGTGAATGTGATTCCTCCATTGACCGGAATGACAGAGTGGGCAGACCCGAAGTTTGTCAGGAAGGCTGCAGAGAGAATCAGCCATCTGAGGCGAGCCTATAACCACAGACTTGGTGTGACCAGGAAAGAAGAAACCTTACCACCACGATTGCTGCTGGAACCAATGCCAACAGGACCCTCGAAGGGAGGGCTTCCAGATCTTGAATATATGCTGGATGACTACTATGACTATCGTGGATGTGATCGAGAAACTGGATATCCCAAGGAATCAAAACTGAAAGAACTTGGTCTTGATTTCGTGATTGAAGACTTGAAACCACGAGGAATGATTCGGTAGGTGTATTCTGACGTAATAGCAGGATTAGACTTAAGTGAATTACCAAAACTCGGAAAACTACATTCGTTTTACCTAAGAGAAGGCGAATAAGTACGATGATTGAAAGAGACACAATGGAACGACAGATTATTCTTTATACTCTGGGCGCTCTCATTGGTGTCATATCCGGTTTTACATCAATCCTATTTAGACTGCTAATTCTCGGTATGAGCCTTATTTTTGTTATGATCCCACAAGTGTTGGGGATTGTTGGTTGGATTATTGTACCAGGAATAGGTGGGTTACTAGTAGCTGTAATCGTCATAAAATATGCACCAGAAGCTAAAGGCCATGGAGTGCCTGAGGTAATGGAGGCATATGCTCTTCATAGCGGGAAGATACGTTTTCGTGTTCCACTTCTGAAGAGCATCGGATCAGCTATAACCATAAGTTCCGGCGGATCGTGTGGTCGTGAAGGCCCAATTGCACAAATTGGTGCAGGTGTAGGGTCAGTAGTCGCAGCAACATTCAAACTTGACAAAAGAGAGAGAAAAACACTACTTGTATGCGGGCTTTCTTCAGGAATAGCAGCAACCTTCAACGCACCTTTGGGAGGGGCCCTGTTTGGAATTGAAGTCCTAGCGGGCGGAATCATTGGATTCTCAATCTTACCAGTAATTCTGGCATCTGTTATTGCTACAGCGATATCTCGCTTCATTCTTGGAGCGGCTGTTTCATTTCAGGCACCAATTTTTGTAATGGCAAATCCTATCGAGCTTGTTTTCTATCTAGCTCTGGGCATCATCTTAGGGACTGCTAGCGTTATTTGGATGAGGGGATTCTACTCGATTGAAGACTTGATTGAAAAGGTGCGTGTTTCGAGGTATGCTCTTCCTGCAATTGGTGGTTTACTCACCGGAGTTCTCGGAGTACTCACCATCTATTTCGAGAGTGTGTTTGGATATTCTGGAGAATTCACTTCGCCCCAACCCTATTATCCTGCAATAATGGGAGTAGAGTATGCTTTCGTTGATGCCACATTAATAGGCAATGTGGCATTGGGAGCGCTTTTTGTGTTTGGGGCTTTGAAATATTTCGCAACCAGCTTCACCCTAGGATCCGGAGGGTCCGGTGGAGTTTTTGCGCCGACCCTTTATATGGGAGCAGCCTTTGGGGGTGCATTTGGGCTTGTCTGTTCTTTATTGCTTCCATGGGCCATTCCACAACCCATGGCATTTGCGCTTGTTGGCATGGCTGCTCTTTTTGCAGGAACTGGACGCGCTCCAATCACCTGCATAGTCATGATAATGGAGATGACAGCTGATTATTCACTTATTTTACCACTCATGATTGCTGTGTCAACATCCTATTTGGTTTCCTCACTAATTGAATCTGAGAGCATTTACACAATGAAATTAGTCCGAAGAGGTGTGCATCTCAGAAGAGGTTCACATATAGAGGTCCTCAGGACAATCAGAGTGGATGAAATAATGACAACCAATCCTACTGTCCTTTCTGCTGAAATGACTGTGTCCGAGGTCCATGCAATAATTGATAGAACACATCATACAAAATTCCCTGTTATAGATGATAAGAACAACGTACTTGGTATCTTGATAGCTGAGGACCTATTTCATGAGCCAAAAGAGGATGGACAAGAGTATCGAGTGCGCGAGCTCATGAATCCTGACTTCTTGCATCTCTCACCAGAAAGTACAATGGATGGAGCATTACAAGCGATGATAAGGCGGGATGAAGGTCATGCAGTCATTGTAAATCCAATGGAGCCAAGGCGAATGTTGGGGTATATCACGAAAGCTGATGTCCTCAAAGCGTATGAGATTGCTATCATCAGACTTCAAAAATCGGGAGTTGATGTGGAAGACATCAATCCAGCTGATATCATTGATGTGACCTGAGAGTTCGTAGAACTCTTTATGTTGAAGTCTTCATAGATTGTGGTATGGTCGATATCAGTACTGAGTTTGCAGGGCTGAAATTGAAAAATCCAGTCATGACAGCAGCAGGTCCGACCTCTAGGGATGGGATGACTCTTTTGAATGCTGCAGCAGGAGGCGTTGGAGGTCTTGTTGCGAAAACTGTCAGCGTTAAGCCAGCAGATGTACCTCGGCCTAATATGGCTGCACTTAGAGAGGGTAGAGTAGGGTCCCGAAGAGGTATTCTGAATGCCGAGCTCTGGAGCGAACTTCCTGTTGAGCAATGGCTTGAGAGGGAATATGCAATTGCACTCAGTTCTGGTCTACCACTGATTGCTAGTGTTGGATATACTCCACAAGAGGTGTCTGAGCTTGGTCCTAAACTAGAGAAAGCAAGAGTAAACGGTATCGAGTTCAGCACTCATTATGTAGGAGGCCATACTGAGATTGCCAAAGCACTCAAAGAGGTAGTTGGAATTCCAATCTTCGCAAAGCTCAGTCCGAAGGTAGATGTTGCTGAAGTAGCAAAATCACTCGAGCCCTATGTCGACGGTATTGTTGGCATAAATACTTACGGCCCTTGTTTGAGAATCGATATTGAAACAGGAAAACCAATGCTTGGAAGTGGTGATGGGTTTGGGTGGATGAGTGGAGCAGCTCTGAAACCAATTGCCATAAGATGCATCGCAGACATCGCTAGAGCTGTCAAGGTTCCAGTCATTGGTGTGGGTGGTATTGCAACAGGAGAGGATGTGATCGAATTCTCAATGGTTGGAGCTTCTGCTGTTGAGGTCTGTACTGCAGCAATCCTAGAGGGAGATACAGTATACGGGAAGATAGCCAATGAAACAGCAGAATGGCTCAAGAGTCACGGATATGATTCCATTGAGGACATAAGAGGAATAGCATTACGTCATGTGGATGGAGGTGCGACCCTAACACCACCACCATCAGTCGATATGGAAAAATGCACTCTATGTGGTCTCTGTCCAAAATCATGTGTATATGGTGCAATCACAGTGGACAAAAAGGAGGAGCTATTCGAGATTAGTAAGGATCTCTGTCAGGCTTGTGGAATGTGCATCTCTGTCTGCCCATATCATGCACTATATGCAGACTAGACCAATAGTATTGATTCAAGGTTTCTCGTAAGGAGTTTGGCTTTACCCTTGGTCACTAAGTAATCATTCTCGATTCTAATCCCGCCTATATCCTCGAGATAAACACCGGGTTCTATTGTCACAACATGATCTTCAGAGAAGTGTGCTTCGTAATCATAGAAACTTGGTTGTTCGTGTATCTCCAACCCAATACCATGACCAAGACCATGCGTCATTCCATCTTTCGCTTCTGGGTTTAATCTTGTAGAATCAAACCCATGCTGTTTCAATGCATTAAAGCATGCAAGGTTAACATCGTCTATCTTTGCGTCATGAGTAAGGGCGTCCACAGCTGCATCAACTGCTGCTTGTACTGCTTCGTACATCTCCTCCAATCTCTTGGAGAAAGTTCCTTTTACGATGGTGCGTGTAACATCAGCCACGTATCGTTCCTGTTTGAGGCGTGGAAAAACATCAAGGATGATTGGCAGATCTGCTTTTAGTTCATCCTCAGGTTTTCCAAGATAGTGCCAATCAAATCCCTTGTCACCAACAGCAAGAATGGTATCCTCTGAACATTCTGCATCCCTATCAAGCAGGAAGTGCTCAAGAGCAAGTTTCACTTTTCCTGCAGTAAGTGGGACACCTTCAAACATCAGCGTCTTGTTATCACCAACATCTGAGTCCTTAATCATCTCTGCCACTTTTGAGATTGCACCTACAGTTGCATCCCCAGCTTTGGTAATCTTCTTGACCTCATCAGGGGACTTTGTAGCCCTCGCGTCAAGAACTAGGTTACGAACTACCTTGACATCATATCCCAGATTCTGAAGAATGACTAGCACACTTGCAGGAATATCATCAGGAACCCCGAGTGTCTTCCCAGAGAACTCATCACGAAGCATTGGACCAATGAGCGCGGCTCTATTTTCCATGACTTGCTTGTTCTCTTTTAGAAGCTGAATAACTAACTCACTAACATCATAGGATTTCTTGACAAAACTCTCTTTCTTGACTCGTTCAAGCGTGTTGGCATATGCGCCAATTATACCCTTCTCGCCCTTATTCTGAAGATAATAGATTCTATCGACTGAGCGGAATCCAGTGAGCCATAGAAGATTTGGAGAATCAAACGGACTACCATATGCAAAGAGTCCATCAATCCCATTAGTTTCCATGAGAGCATCCATGTCATCAAGCATAATGTTTCCCCTGCAGATACTGTTCCGCATTTGAATAGCTGAAAAACACTTCCATTCAAGCCAGTAGATAGTGTCGCATCCTAGATTCCACCATCAGCCGGTCAGGCATATCGTAGGGACCCATTGTTTCCACATTAAACGAGGAACATGTTGCAGCAAAGAGACCTGCACGCCGCACGTTGGAAGACCGCATATATTCAAGTAAGAAGCCAATCGCATAGGTATCTCCACAGCCAGTTGAGTCCATTTGTGTATCTGCGAGGACAAGAGGAATATCCACATACGTGTCATGCGTATAGATTGTGGACCCCCTCAAATCACGCGTGACTATCACAATTCTGGGACCAATGTCAAGGATATGAGATACAATTGATGGTTCGGATTCATCTGCGGAAATAGATTGCAGTTCAGAGTCATGGAGCTTGACAACATCAACAACATTAAGGATTTGATCGTAGTCAGCCCAGCTCTGGAGAGTGACAGCACCGTCATCAGAAATGTATCTCAAATAGCCTTGTACATCAAGTGAGATTAAAGCGCCAGCTTCACTTGCGATAGCAAAACAAGTCTTATCGATTTCATCACTAGATAGAGGTGAGAAATGAATGATACTTGATTCAAAGTGTGCTTCAGAAAAATCAGAGGGTGTGATTTTTGGTGCGAGAGATTCCACCCTTTGAGAACGTTCTCCATTTGCATCGTATATATTGACGAAACGAGTTGAGCGGTCACCTTCATAGTGTAGCCCTGCTAGATCAAGACCTGATGAACTCAAATCAGTCTTGTATCTGGCGTCAAAATCCAAACCAACCTTGGATACGAAGCCAGCGCCGAAAGCTCCAATCTTGGGAGCTAGCATTGCATATGCGGGAGCTCCACCAAGCAGTTCTTTTCTGGTTTCAGGGGTGACTATCAAATCCCTACTAAGATGTCCGACTACAACAATCTCCATTCTGATTACACTGGCATATTCTGTGAATGATTCCTATAACTTCTACGCTCTCAATAGGGCAGAAGGCAACGGTTTTAATCTCTCATACCTTCTCGATATAGTAGGTGAAGTAATTTGGCTCAGGTCTTGGTGAAGTTTTTTGCAACTGTCAGAGAAATTACAGGGGTCAAGAGTATAGAACTTGAGGCAGAGAACATCAAAGAACTACTTCAGTTGCTAGTACAGACCTATGGTAACAAGTTCAAAGATACTGTTCTTAAAGGTGATACCGGAGAGCTCAAACAGTTCTTCTCATGTATGGTGAATGGCAAGCGTATCGAGCTGCTCGATGGATATGAAACAGTTCTGAAAGACGATGATGCTGTAGCATTATTCCCGCCAGTTGGAGGGGGATGAATGAGCAGCACCCTCACGTCAACCTTTAGAAAACAAACGAGGGGCTCTATCGATCTTGTTGTGAGAAACGCAAAACTTCTTCTCGAGCCTGGGATTGTACGTGGAGGGATAGGTGTCTTAGATGGGAAGATTGTTGTTATTGCCAGTGATGAGCACTTACCAGAGGCCAGTACAGTTATTGATGCAGATGGAAATATCCTAATGCCGGGGCTTATTGATGTTCATGCGCACATCCATGATCCAACAATGCTGGAGCATGAGACTTTTACAACAGGCTCGAAGGCTGCAGTTGCAGGTGGAATTACTACTTTTGTTGATATGCCTCTTACAAATCAGGTCGACACAAACAAGGCAGTAGAGGAGAAGATAGCTCAAGGAGAAGAAATGAGCGTAGCTGACTTCACCTTCTATGCTGGGATGATGAACTCAGAGAATCTTGTAGCGATTCCAGCCCTTATTGAAAAAGGAGTAGCAGCTTTCAAGGCGTTTACTTGTATGCCCTACCAGACAAATAGTGGAGTAATTGTGAAGTGTCTTAGTGCAATGTCTGAGTATGGAGGGCATCTCACAATACATGCTGAGGATCAAGGTATATTGGATGAGTTTAGCAGTGAGATGGATAATGATTGGGATGCTCCAATCAGCCATTCTCTTGCAAGACCGAACATTGCTGAGCAGTTAGCGATACGACAAAGCATCAACATTGCTGAACAGACAGGAGGGCATCTTCACATAGCTCATGTTACAACTAGAGAAGGCTTACTTGAGATTGAGAGAGGTAGACTTGGTGGAGTCATGGTGACTACTGAAGTTTGTCCACATCACCTAGTCTTTCATAGAGATGAAATGAATCGCTTAGGGACCAAGAGTAAGATGAATCCACCACTTAGGTCCAGACAGGACAGAGCTGCACTCTGGTCAGCTTTACTTCGAGGATCTATAGATGTCGTTGTGAGTGATCATGCGCCCTGTCCAGTTGAGAAAAAAGAGGCAGGTTCAGAAGACATTAGAAACGCATGGTCAGGTGTTGATGGGATTCAGATGTTTCTAAGAGTCCTCCTATCGGAAGGAGTCAATAAAGCAAGAATGACCTATTCAAGACTCTTGAGAGTATGTTCTCGAAATCCTGCAAGAATATTTGGACTCTATCCCAAGAAGGGAGTGCTTCAAATTGGAGCAGATGCAGACTTTGTGATAATTGACCAGAACAGGGAAGAGAAGATTACAAACGATATGATGGAATCAAAATGTGGCTGGACACTGTATGAGGGAATGACTATGATGGGGGTGCCAGTCATGACCTTTATCAGAGGCACACAGGTCTTCAAAGAGGGCAACATCACAATCAAACCAGGATTTGGTAAATTCCAAGCGATGGGAAGCGGAAACAAACCTATTGGAGATTGAACCTTGACAGAACTAAATTTTGTATTCGGTGACCCGCGAGTATGCTCTGGATGTATGACCTGCTCAAATACATGCAGTATGTATTACTTTAAGGTGATTAGTCCTGTACGTGCACGAAACAGAGTTGTTAGGGTTGAACCTGCTCTTGACTTTCCACTCTTTTGTAGAAATTGCGAAGATGCACCGTGTATCTCAGCCTGTCCAGAGCAGGCACTTATGCGCACGTCAAAGGGTGTTGTGATTGTCAACAACAAGAAGTGTGTGGGTCATGGTGAGTGTGTGAAAGCATGCCCATACTGTGCCATCCGTATCCACCCAGACACAGGGAAAGCGTTCAAGTGTATTCAGTGTGGGCAGTGTGTTGATCGGTGTCCTGCGGACGCAATCTGGATGACTACAGAACGAGAACTTGCTGAGAAAGACCAAGATGGAAGCATGATGGCGTTGTACGAGCAGTATAAGGAAGAGATTTACAACAAGGAGGACTTACTGTGATCCATGGAGTTGGTGGTCAAATACTCCTTGTTAATCTGACAAAGGGGTCCATCGAGAAGCAACCATTAGATAAGGGAATTATCAAAAACTATCTCTTGGGAGCGGGCTATCTTTCTAGAGTCCTCTTTGACAACATACCAGCAGGTATTGATCCTCTCAGTGAAAAGAATGTTCTGGGGATTGCAACAGGACTTCTCACGGGCTCCATGTTTCCTCAGGCTTCCAGACATGTAGTTGCAGCTCTGTCCCCTCTGACAGATGTGTGGGGTGAGAGTCATGCTGCAGGATTTTGGGGAGCGGAACTGAAGTTTGCAGGCTATGATGCCATAATATTCACAGGGGCATCTTCGAGTCCAGTATACCTCAATATTAAGGACAATAATGTCGAACTCTTGGATGCAGAGAATCCACAAATTTGGGGCAAGGATGTCTTTGAAACTGATGAGATTCTAAAGAAAAAGCATGGTAAAAGAATCAGGACTCTCTCAATCGGACAAGCGGGAGAGAACCTCGTGAGATTCGCAGCTATTATGAATGACAGAGACCGTGCATCAGCACGATCTGGACTTGGAGCTGTCATGGGCGCTAAGAGGTTAAAGGCAGTCTCGGTTAGAGGGACCGGCAAACTCAGTGTTGCGGATCCTAAGAATTACTTGAAGGAGATAGATGTATTCCATAAACGAATGATGGCAAATCCGTTCACGCCAGGTCGTATCAAGTATGGAACCACTAGTCTCGTTGAACTGATGCAGCATATCGGGAGACTACCCAGCTACAATATGAAGCAGGGAGTCTTCGAGGGCTTTGATAAGATCAGCGGCGATGCCATCAATGAAAAGTATCTTGTCAAAGCAAGGGCAGACTTTTCATGCTTGCAGCGTTGCGGAAGGTATACAGCTGTAAGGACAGGACCTTATGCATATGAGGGCGGAGCTCCTGAGTTTGAGACACAATCATCAATGGGCTCACGCTGTGGTAATGATAACCTAGAATCCGTGCTCTTTGGACATCATCTGTCAAATCAGTATGGAATGGACACAATCTCTCTTGGAGCAACAATCTCTTGGGCAATGGAGGCGTGGGATGAGGGTCTTCTGACTACCGAGGACACGGGTGGTGTTGACCTCAGTTGGGGGAACCACGAAACTGTTGTGAAACTAACTCGAATGATTGCATTTCGGGAGGGTTTTGGAGATGTTCTTGCAGAGGGTAGTGCAAGAGCCGCCCAGAAGATTGGTAGGGGTACCGGAAAGTTCGTTATGGCAGTGAAGAAGCAGGAGATTGCAGGGCAAGAGCCCCGAGCCCAGAAATCCATGGGACTTGCTGCAGTAACAGCCGCCCGAGGTGCCGACCATCTATATGCATTTCCGGTCCTTGATGAAGCTGGCTTTGACGACGAGATCAAAGAACGATTTGGTGAGGAATATCTTCCCGAGATGGCGGACCGTTTGAGTCCAAAATACAAGGGAATCATGGTAAAAGAATGCGAAGACTTTATGGTCATGGTGGAGAGCGTGGGGTTATGTAAATATGGAACGCAAATTCCTCCAGAGTTCTTCTACGATGATATCGCGTTGGCTCTAAAAATCCATAATGGTCTGAATCTGACAGGGAAGGAACTACAAGTCATTGGTGAAAGAACTGTCAATCTCAATAGACTCTTCAACGCACGACTTGGAATCACAAGGAAGGATGACTGTCTTCCAGACAGACTCACACAGGAAAAAGCACCTTTGGGGCCATCAGCTGGACAGGTTGTAGAGCTCGACATGATGCTAGATGAGTACTATTCCGTGCGAGGGTGGGACCTTAAGACAGGACTACCACTGAAAGAAACTCTGGAACGGCTTGGTCTCAGTGGGGATGTGTAGTTCAAAGAAGAGCTACTCACAGGTAGCGCAAACATTAGTAATTGTGTCTTTCACTCCATCGACCTTCCGGAGCTCATTTACAACAAATGAACTCAAGGCTTCTGGTGTTTTGAAAACACATTTGATGAGAAGGTCATAAGCCCCGTAAATCAGATAGGCTTCTTCAACCTGTTCGAGATTGCGAACCGCATCAAGAATTGCTCTCGATTTTGTCGATTCGACTTTAGCCATGATAAAGGCAATGATCACTTCTATCTCACCATCAGTTTCTTGATACTTGTTCTATCTTCTTCACCAAGCATAAAACTCTTGCTAGAAAAACGAATTCATTCATTTTATGTAACAAAACTTTCTGGTTCTCGATTCGAGTTGAATAATTTCGATAGAACTATCTAGTGGGTTCTACTTTTGGAATTGACGAGTTTGCAACATGAAGATTAAGAAGCTGATAGACAGGCGATATTTTTCATTTTGGGGCATTTTAGGGTCAATTGTAGGCTTGATCTTCATTCTCACGCCACAGGTTTTCTATGAAGGTACTCTTGGTGAACCATTTTCCATCTTCAACCATTATATATCAGAACTGGGAGAACTTGGTGTTTCTGAACTAGCTTGGATGTTCAATATTGGATTGATTTTAGCGGGCATCCTATTCATCCCATTCATGATTGGACTTAGCTTCTATGTTGATAATATCATTAGCAAAATTACAATCTTGGTTGGCGTCTTCTCTTGTGTAGCAATTGTGTTTGTTGGAATCTATCCGATGAACTATCTGAATGAACATACCATCTCAGCGATATCGTTTTTCCTCAGTGGAATGGTAATGACTTTCCTGTGGGCTATAGCAATCTTGTTTCAAAAAGAGATCAAAATCCATAAAGGACTCTCTCTAGGAGGGTTCTTGAATATGTCAATATTCATTCTGTTCCTCTATGGACCTTGGGAGGCAACTGGTGGGACCAGACCTGAATTCTCAATGAGCGTGACTCTTGAGTGGGCAATATACTTTGCAATAGTTGGCTATCTGTTGACACTAGCGCTCTACGTATGGAGAAAGGAATCGAGAGTAGAGAGTCTTTAGTATAACTGCTCCTCACTCCAAGAATAGAGATACTCTACCAGGTAGAGCAAATCTTGCCTTGTTCTGTGGATCATAATCTGGCTTCTCTGAACTATGAATAACAATGTCCATTCTCACTTCTGACCCAATGTATGACGCGGCATCCTTTAGAGCTGTTATTTCCTCTTTCGAACTTGAAGAGTGCTCCCATAGACCATTCTCCTTGGCAATACGATCTACTATGGCCTTGACCTGTTGTCCATGTTTCCGAAATTCTTCGTTCGTCATCAGATGCTTCATAATGTCTCCAATGATGATGGACAAGTTCGCCTCTCTGATGCTATTCATAGCTTTGAACATCCATTCTGGAGCCACATAGATATGAACAGTTGATGCTTTCTTTCCTTTTAGCAGCTTCAGAATCTCTCGTATATCACTGACTGTGGATTCTACAACTTCATGTGCCATCTCAACCGAGGAGTCTATCAGCTTCTTGTCGGATTTTGGCCAGTCAGCTGTTGAGACATATCCATGGCCATTCATTTTTGCCCAGAACTCTTCACTGATATGAGGCGTCATTGGAGCAATCAATCGAACCCATTTGTCACAGACGTATGCCATAGTCGCTTCGCGTTCCTCTTTAGGTACGTCCTGTTTCAAGTATTGATTGACTGAACGAATCATCTCAGACATGACTGTAATCGCATAGTCCCGTATCCTGAAGCTCTCCAAATATTCTGTACACTCTTCGACTATGGAATTCACACGAGATAGAATCCATCTAGTTATTGCTGTTGGCTTGTCTTTCTTAGTATATGCCTTAGGAGTCTTCGTGGAGTATTTCTTCATAACCTCACTGAATTGACGAATACGGTTCCGCACAGCTGGTACATCTCGTTCTCGCCAATCCAAGAGACTGCCTGGTTCAGCCGCTGAAACAACATATGTTCTAAACACATCAGCTCCATATTTCTTGGGTATTTCTCCAAGGGGTATAGTATTTCCCTTGCTCTTTGACATCTTCCCGCCCTCCATGTTCATATGCTCATTGAGACTGATACATTGTATCCAGTGTTTCTTGGGAAATATGGCAGCGTGGTGGAAGATTGCAAAGCTCAGATGATTCGAGATGTGTGATGGAGCTGTATGGCGCTGGTCATTCGGATACCAATACAAGAACTCATCACGCATGGACTTCAACAGATCAGATGCGACTCCTGTTTCCTCTGAAGTCCGCTCTGGTTTTCCTTTACCTAGAAATACATAGTCAAAGAAATTCAGCGACAACTGCTCAGGTTTCAGCTTGTTGTGTGTGATCTTGTGAGCAATCGTATAGAATGCCATATAGATTGTTGAGTCGGAAAGAGCTTCTATTATCCATTCAGGGTCAAAGGGCAATGGAGTGCCAATTCCTCTCTTGCGTGCGCACGGTCTCTGAGCCAACCAGTGAAATGTGGACTCGAATAAGATTCGAAAGTTGCTAGGGATTATTGCCATTGTGTTCAGGGCATCCCAAGCCTTGTCTTTCCAGCCAGGGCTTTCGTAGTCCAAAAACCATTGTCCTGCTAAAACGGCAATCTGAACATCAGTCCCACATTTACAGATGACAGGTCGTTCGTCAGGCTCGTAGAAAACATCAGCACGATTCTGAGATTTCAACCAACCAATTACGTCATCCTTCACTTCACTTACTTTCCGTCCTGCAAAGGGGCCGCAGTTCTTCATCATGACTCCTTCATAGAACTCAGCTTTGTATACTTCTTGAGTTGCCTCCTCGAGCTTGTCTAGGTCATTTTGAGAAGTCACTCCAAGTTTATCAACAGTATCCTTTGTCAGAAAATCGCTTCCGCCTTCGATTTGTATCATCATCACAATTTCGATATTGCGCACTTCATCTGCTGATATTTCGTATTTTTCCAGATCAGTCGGATTTTGTATCAAATCCTGCAATGCGATATAGTCGTACGGAGCATGACCAGGAACTGAGTAGACTACTCCAGTGGCATTATTGACATCAACAAAGTCTGCTGGAAAGATTGGAATCATTCGATTATCATGAACTGTATGGAAGGACTCTCCAATAATCTTGGAGCCAGAAAATGTTTCCAATATTTCGACGTCTTTTGCCTGTATCTTCAACTTCTCCGCGGCTTTTGCGGACACAATCCATTTTTCTCCGTTCACTTTGGCTTTGACATATTTTTCTGTTGGATTAATCCACATGTTAGTTATACCAAAAGTTGTTTCAGGTCGCAAGGTCGCTGCAATAAGAAACCCGTCTTCGAAAGGGTATTTGATAGTTGTAAACTCCTTGACTTTTGCGGTAGTTCCTTCTAGTAAGTCGTCTTCACCCACTGGGTTTCCACAGTTGGGACAATAGAGTAGTGGATATGATCCCTTTTTGATATAGCCAAGGTCCATGAACTTCTGATATTGCCAAGTGATAAAGCGATTATAGATATCATCGCCAGTTGTAAATCTACGACGCCAATCAATACTATATCCGAGAGCCTTGAAGTCAGCGGAAATTGCATCTGCAAAGAATCTAACCGTTGCCCAGGGATCAGTGAATTTCATGACCTGCGCTTCGACTTTCTCCTCAGTGTCCAAGTAGACACGAAGGTCTCGTTTGTATTGTTCAATGGCTTCTGGATCCCCATTCTTGACTCTGTCTACCATTCCCAATATTGGTGTACCAGTGATATGAGACGCCATTGGATATAGAACATTGAACCCTCTCATTCTTTTGTATCGAGCTATCAGGTCCCCTATAGTGTAAGTTCGACCATGACCAATATGCAGGGCACCATTGGGATAGGGATAGGGCACTGTAAGGAAAAACTTCTTGCGCTTGGTATCTGAATCTACCTCAAATACACGGTCCTTCATCCAACGCTTCTGCCACTTTTTCTCAATATTGACTGACTCGCTCATTTGTGGGCACCTCTGAACCTGTTTGAACAACCGGAGGAGCCGTATCTAGTCCCCTCTATAAAGGACTCGCAAAAGCAATATGTATTAGGTTTCGAGAACGCAATCCATCCTGGCTCACTCTCTCCGCATAGAGAATAGGGGCGCCCTTATTAGACCTATGGTTAGCTGGGTTTGACTAGGACTGTTGAATAAAAAAGTGGGAAGGGAATGGTCCATCAACATGAGTATATAGATATTCATAAGAAACTCTTGCCTTACGCTGTGGTCCATCTTTTCTTGAGAGGGCTCGAACGGAAAGGAGATGTAAAATCATATTGCGATGGAGCGAATGTTGCCGGCAGATGGTTCTTTCAGATTTTTAACAGAGAGTTTGTCGAGGAGTTGGCGCAGGTGATAAACAGAGCTTTAGGGAAGAGAAGAAAAAATCCACCTGTCCTCGAAGTAATGAGTGGTGATGGACGGCTAACTGAATTTCTTCAACCATTGATTAAAAGACATTGTATTGCTACAGATAGTAAGGATGGGCGTTATAGCATTGAGTACCCGAAATGGGTGGAAAAACTTGATGCAATAGAGGCAGTTGAGAAGTATTCTCCATCATTCATCATCATAAGTTGGGAACCCTATCTTTCTATGATTGGGATTGAAATCGTGAAATTGGGTATTCCCACGGCGTGGATAGGAAATCCTCAGATGTGTGGACACACTGATATCTTCGACCATCCACATATTCCAATGCAGAGTAAGTACGCTCTTTGTAGACATGATTACTTCTTGGAAAAGGAGTTCAAATCAGACGTCTTCTTTTTCAACTGCAAACCTGAATGGATTTGAGCATGGAGCTGAGGTCTTACACTGCTTCTTATTTTAAGACCACTTGCTAAAGCCATCAGTTGAAAGAAGGTCTTACCATGATCAAGGCAGTAGTTGATGCTGTAGACATCGACTTAAAGACTGGATCTACACTTGGTTACTATACATTTGGAGAAGAGCGGCCAAATGTATTCATCTTAGCCGCAATGAATGGACGGTCAGCCACAGATGTCTATGCAAGCTATCTAATAATGAGGCATCTTGAGGGTCTGGACAGGATTGACGGTTCGGTGACGTTCCTCCCTGTGGCAAGTCCATTAGCCTTCCGTCTTGGAGTGAAGGTGTCTCCACTTGACTCAAAAGATCTTGATACTGTTTTTCCAGGAAACGAACATGGTACGATGACCGAAAGGACCGCGTGGGAAATTTGGCGGAGAGCGTCAAACGCTGACTACATCATAGATCTACGTACAGGTTGGCAGAACTGTACAAGTCATATCATTGCATTACATAGAGATTACATTCATGTGAGAAATCTTGCCTCACAGATTGGACTTCCCTATGTTGTACAGTCAACAGGAATGAGAGGATCATTTGCAACTGAAGCAGCCCATGAGGGGATACCAGCAGTTTCAGTTGAAATGAGAGGTGATACAGACCAAGTTGATTCACAGGCGGCTGTGGAAGTGAGGGAAGCCATACTCAATTTCTTACGTACAAAAGATATGATAGCTGGAGAAAGAATCGAGGCGTCAAACACGCTCATGGGAAGATTGCAACAGGTCAATGCAGACACAGAAGGATTCTTCGTCCCAACAATGAATCTCGGTGAAACTGTGAAGAGTGGTGATGTTTTAGGACATGTTCAGGATAAAAGCGAGGTAATGACTCCATTTGATGGAGCAGTGATATCATTAAGTAGAATAAACTACGTCTTTGAGGGCGATATGATCGCTCGTATAGCCGCCTCGCTTGGAGACCAGTGGACTTCTAAGGCAGTTGAGCATGATGAACCTACGCCAAAGCGTAGGAAATGGTGATAGTGAGCGAAGATTGTAGGGTTTCACAACAACTCATGTGTATCAACGTGGGAGACCAGCGTCTTAAAGAGAAGAAGAGTTTGTTGCTGGTTGGGAGCTGTATAGATAGATATCCAGATATTGTGAAGAAGATCTGTGAAAGAGTTGGAGATTCCATTACACTTCACGTCTGTCTTGAAGAAACCCACATGAATCAAGCAGGTTTCAAACTTGGGTCTATTGTGAAATACTCGAGTATCAAGAAAGTCACAACTCTTACTGTTGATGGAAGCCCCCATTGCGTTCAATTACACTATATGGTAGAAGACATCAAACGACACTTCACTCCAGAACTTGATACAGCTCATTTTGTTATTGAGAAGGGAGAGGTCCATGAGATAACTGCAGATGCTGTGAAACGCTCGAGGCATCTGTCGAAGATTCAAAAGACACTCAAGATCTAACCCAACTTTGGAATGATAAAACCAGCCCTCTTCCTATACTCAAGATACTCATCACCATAATGCAATACAAGTTTACGTTCCTCAAAGTATGCACCAATGATTGTGTAGAATATCATACATACTGAGAATACAATTACAGGTAAGAATGGATAGATGAGTGCTAGTGCTAAGAAGACTAAGACAGTTGCTAGATATAGCGGGTGTCTTACACGAGAGTAGATTCCACCTGTGACAAGTTCTGCTTTCCTATCAGTTCTCATATCTGCCACTGTACTGACAGATATTACTCTACCAGCCATCGTTGCAATGATTACGCCTATTAGACCTAAAATAACTCCTAACATAAAGAAAAGAGGCTGAATCAGGGCAGGATTCATGACAAAATACAGCCAATCCCAGAAATTCATCGAGATGAATGCGATTAGAAGAGTAATCACACTAAAAGAAGAAAACAAACGTGCATAGCCTTCCTTTCCCCATTTGTCAATGATTTTTCCTTTGACTCCGAGTGCCGACATTCCAGAATGCTGTAGTCCAAACAGTGTGGATGCTAGAATTATGTACAGATACTCAATCATGGTATAAACCCTCTTTTTGCTGGCCAATTCATGTTGCATTAACCTTATAAGTTAACTATTGTGTATTTAACAATAGTTAATACATCCAATTTGGGTGAATGATAAATGATTGAAGCTGCAAAAAACCCCTTCTCTGCAATAGAGATGTGGGATGACACAATGGTCACCGTAAACGAAGGTGAAGAAAAGAAGAGAGTGGATGCGAAGAGATACAGAATCCGCTATATGGTTGGAGAGAGTGAAGACAAGAGATATGTCGATGGAGGTAGTGATGATATCGCAGAACTAACTGAGAAGACGATATTTCTTGCGCCATCAGTTCATCGACTTTCCGGAGACCCATTCCATTACGACCATGCCAGAGTAGAAAGTATCAGTGGAAAAACAAGAATTTCTGAGAGGACAAAGCATCTGGAGCGACATCAGACTTGTGAGGATCATAAGACGATTGAAGTAATTTTCGAAAGCCCTGGAGTTGAGTGTTGTGCAATGTCCAAAGAGCAGGCTGACGAGATGCGTGTTCCACTCCAATACATGGCGGGATACATGCTCGGCAAGAGCGAGGGAATGGTGAAATTAGCCCTCTCTAAGACAGTGATTGATGAAGATACCGAGTACTATGATAACATCCACATCATCCCGGAATCAACAATCAAACAAATGTCCTGTTTGGAGTGATTCATAACAAAGAGGTTGAACGTCCGATCATCTCCTTGATCTGGCTGCCCCCACACAGCTGGACTTCCTTTCGCTTCGGACGTTCACCTCGCCCCTCTTTTTTATTGCCATAGTTTTTCGATAGTGGTCATACGTATGTATGAGGATAATATACTTTCTTTGAAAAATCAGGAAAAGGTTGGTGCATTAGCTCACTCATGCTTAGACTTATATACGTAAATAATAGCGCTTGGGGAAGCATCCTCCTTGGACTGTGATTTTGCATATCCTCTGGCCAAGTATGTTCGCGGCCATATCTCAAGTGGATGTAAACAGGTGATTCAAAAAATGGCAAGACCGGCACGACCCGCAATGAATAATCGACAAGGCATGGTCGTTTGTTCCGTATGTGGTGGTAGTGATTTTTACCAAGACTTGACACGTGGTGAGCATATCTGCACTTCTTGCGGATGTGTGATGAATGAGAGAATATTAGATTCTGGACCTGAGTGGCGAGCGTTCACTGCTGAGGAACGAAATTCTAGGGCACGAACAGGTTCACCAATGACATTGACAATGGCAGACAAGGGTCTTGCTACAACAATTGGCTGGAGCGATAGAGACGCAAATGGACGTGCGATTGCAGCAAACAGTCGTGCAGCAATCTATCGAATGCGAAAGTGGCAAATCAGAACTCTTGTTCATAGTTCTCAGCATAGGAATCTCAGCATTGCTATGAGTGAGATGGATAGACTCACTTCTCAGCTTGGCGTTCCTCAAGAAACAAAAGAAACCTCAGCTCTCATCTACCGAAAAGCCTTGAGCAGGCGTCTCGTTAGAGGTAGAAGTATTGAAGGCATGGTAGCTGCAACCATCTATCTCTCCTGCAGGATTCACAAAATCCCAAGACAGCTTGACGAGATAGTCACGGAGGCGCGAGTCAACCGAAAGGAGCTTGGTCAATGCGTACGTCTTATTCTCCGCAATGTTGATGTCAAGGTACCAATTCCATCAGCGAACGATCTAATGCCGAGAATCTCAGCAGACCTTGGTCTTGATGGGAAGACTGTCCAGACTGCAATGGGCATAATTAATGATGCCCGAAAGAGGGGTATCACTGCAGGAAAGGACCCAGGTGGTCTCGCTGCAGCAGCTCTATACATTGCGGGAATCATTGAGGATGATCGACGCACTCAGAGAGAGATTGCTGAGGCTTCAAATGTCACTGAAGTGACTGTTCGGAATAGGTACAAAGACCTAGCCAACAGCTTGCAGATTACAATCAAACCATAGTAGTTGGGAATTTCCAACTACTCTCATCTTCTTTTTCAATACATTAGATTCATTTGTTCGAACAATTTAGTAGATGCTGAATTACTATGACCCAGTTCATTCTTGCTCTGTGTGGACTTCCAGCTTCAGGTAAGTCAGAACTCGCTGATTCGATAAAAAGGGTAATGGATTCTGGAATAGAAATAGTAAGGACAGACGACTGGAGAGATGAGTCGTACTATGATGACTGGAAGCCTGAGAGAGAGGCCCCAGTGCGCGAAGCTGCATTAGACCGTGTCAAACAATTGATCGCACAGGGTAAAAGCGTTATTCATGATGATACTAACTATTACACAAGTATGCGGCATGAACTATTCAAAATCGCTGTTGTTAGTAGCTGTGCATTTGCAATCATTCATGTGACTACGCCGATAGAAGTAGCAATGAAATGGAATGATGAAAGGCCTAATTCTAAGATTCCCGGTGAAGTAATAGAACGAATCAATGACCGATTCGATCTACCTGGAAGGCGTTATCTCTGGGATGACTCTTTGATTGAAGTGGATATGTCTATAGATGAAACTGATGCAAAGGTAGCTGAGATTGTGGAGATTGTTCGAGACCTCGAGATTGCGGCGGACTCAGAGCCAAGATCAGTAACAAATAATGAGTTTGAAAGGTTAGATGTGATATCTCGAAAAGTAGTTACGAAGTTTCTTGAGGACTATCCGAGTCTGCGTGGAAATAGAGATGTATCGAAAGTTAGACGAGCCATTCTCAGTCGTGCTACTCGAAATAGGATATCCGAAAAAGTTGTACAGGAACTACTTCTTGAAGAGCTTAGCAAGCTGCTATGAAATGGCGGCCTCCCAAGAGAATCGAACTCTCAACGCTTGCACGTTCATGGGTTTGAAGCCCACGGAACCAGACCACCGGTCCTGTAGGAGGCCAAATGTAAGTAAGAGTTGCAATGTTGAACAGTCAATTCTGAATCTAAATGTAACGGCTGATTATGTCTTGGGTTTCTTTCTTCCACTCAATACTCTTTTTCGCAAGCTCTGAAGCAATGTTTCCGGGTAGTGTTTCTTCACGAGGGAGTGACTCTATTCTTGAAAGCCAACCAGATGTTGTCAACGTAAGAGATGGCACATTTGCCTCACCTTCAGTTGCTTTTATCATCATTTCTCGACCATGAGCGACTTGTATGTAGACATCGTTAAGAGGTGATTTATTGAGAATTTCCCGGACTGTTTTATCCCAACAGGCTTTTGCCACAAGAGCCCGTTTCAACTTTCCCTTGTCAGTATCAGGCAATGAGGCATATTTCGCAAGAGCATCGTTCAATGAGCCTGCAAGACCATCTAGAAAGGCTCCTAACGCAACTTCATCAATACCTTCTGCTTCGACTCCAATAGTAGACTTAGCACCGTTGACAGTGATGTTTACCAAGGCTTTTTCATTAGCAATCCGAAGTGAAAATTTTGCCACACCATCAAAGACCTGACTCTCAGCTTCGCTATGTTCTTCCAAAATCACATTGGGTTTTGAAGCAACAGAATACCAAGCGATTCTGAAGACTGTGGCTGAATCATCAGTAGTATAATTCAGCGTGCGTGAAACCTTCACTGTATCTTCCGATGTTTCCAACAGTCTGACCTCCCTCAAGGGTCTATAGTTTATTTACTGAGTTCCTTATAGAGTTTGGTCGTAGCTGTTTCCACATCATTTCTGGATGCTCCGATAGCCGCATTCATCACCAAGTAGCTATGCGGATAGTTGTCGCATGACGAACCATACTCCCCCCTCTCAATAGCCCTTGGTCCTGTGACCCGCGCATTATACAACCTTGCTCCAATCTCTTTGACATTAAACCCGTCCATTGTTATAGCACATGCGACAGGATTCCATAAAGAGAGAACTCTTTGCCCAAGCCTTACTGCGATTTCATTCATCTTATCATTGAGAAGTTCCAGATTTTCAGATTGTTTTCGCTGAAGATCTTTGTATGAATCCAATCCGAGCGCTAAAAGAGCAGCGAATGTTTGAACAATTGGTGCTGCAGATGCCCGTCCTGCATAGGTTTCAGTGATTTCCTTAATGAAATCTTTCGATGGAGACACTATAATTGATGCTCCTACCGGTGAGAGAAAGTTCTTGTCACTACTCTGAACAACTGCATCAACACGTCCAGCGTCAACAGCAGAACGAATCTCTCTCATAATCCTATCAGATTGAACCCCATAGGCATTATTGATGACTAAAGGAACATCATTGTCTGAACAAGACCTTGCAATCTCTTTCACAGGATCAGATTCTCTTGGTGGAAAGAATGTGGTTGTGGCAAGCACAGCGGTTGCTTCAGCTCCTTTGATTAGGCGTTCTAGTATCCCAAGATCTACTCGAACAGCGTCCCCTTCAATAATTGTTGGAACATTAATCTCTTCAAGTCCTGCAAAAGCAATCGCACGATGAGGAGAGGTATGATCAATGCGAGGGAAAAGTACTCGCCTGACTTCGTGCTCCCTACGTAATGCGCTCAGAATGAGGGCAATACTCATTCCAGTTGACAGAGGTGTCACGATGCCAGATTTCATATTGCTCAGACCAAGTTTCCGAATTGCGTCTAATGCTACACTATTGGTAACTTGCTGCATCAAAGAAGAGCCAGGTGCCTTTGGTTGTGGTGCTGCAAGCTCACCGCTTCTTCCTACACCGTGATTGAAACCTGCAGATAACCTATTAATAAAAGGCGAAGCCACTCGAGCTTCACGTTCACCAACTCTTGCAGCTTCGGGGTCTTTGTCAGTATCGAGAGAGGAAAGAAGTTGTAGCATAATCTCAAGTTGAAAATCTGTGAGTGCCTTTTCAGGAAAGAGCCTTCTGTTAAGAACATCTCTTACGGGACCCAATAGGGAATCCACTGTTGTTCTACCACGTTTTAACATACTCTCTGGGATGTTCTTCTCAAGAATACGATCAATTTCATCCTTGTCCAAACTTGTATTCCTCCTCTATCACCCGCTGATATGTTACTTGTTCTGACTCTTTCACTGAACCTTTGAATTCTACTGAAACAACCCCTCGAGTACCAAAGGTCTGCTTAATAATACCAACCACACCGCTATTCGTGGTCACTTTGGAGCCAACTAGTCTTTCAGCAATCTCTTTTTTGGATGCGAGAGATTCCACAAGGACATCTTTCTCACGGATACGTTGGACTCTCCCAACCCTAGTACGAGGTCTGGAAAGAATCATCTTATCTGGAATGTCTACGACTTCACCGGATCCGACTATTCTCATCTGTGTGGGCGGTAAATCAGTACGAAGTAGCAACACCTTGGTTCCTTTTGTGATTGCTACAGGTTTTTGAAGAAGAAGTGCTGCATCGAACGCTTGGGTTTCTATCATATCCTGAACAACTTTTGCTTCATCGATAACTTTGAAGGGAATTATCTGTCCGGTAGCAACCGGCATTCCCGCTGAAACACTGACTGTCATCCTCTTCGTGATGCGACCTTTATACAATGGATTAACATCAAGTCTCGTTATCAGTCCTGATGCTTTGGTCATACTCGTGGGTGTACAGAGATAATCTCCTCTGGTGATTTCAGCATCACTGATCTCTGGAATATTAACACCCACTCGATCACCAGCACTGGCACTTTCACGATTTTCACCAAAAGTCTGTATTGATCGAATTCTACCCTTTTTACCGAGTGGAGATAGCTCTACAACATCACCAAGCCTGATGGTTCCGCTTTGAATTGTTCCCGTTACTACTGTACCATGACCTTTAACTGGAAATGCGTGGTCGATAGGAATTGACAAGGGACCCTCTGGGTTTCTTGGGCGAGGGGTAAGAATTTGCAAAAGTGTGGACTTGAGTTCATCTATGCCATCTTCCTTTAATGCTGAAACTCGTACAATCTTGGCATCAGCAAAAGAGGTCTCTGCTAGAATCAATCGTATTTTTTCTTCCACATTCACGAGTTTGGATGATGGAACAAGATCAGTCTTGGTCACAGCAACGAGTATCTTTTCCACACCCATTGTCTGAAGAACAACAAGATGCTCCCCAGTTTGTACCTTTGGACCTTCGTCAGCAGCCACTACTAGAATAGCTGCATCAATTATATTCGCACCCGCAACGACACTTCGAATCAAGTCAGCATGCCCAGGAGCGTCAACTAATGTCACCAAATAGTTGTCAAGTACAAACATTGTGAACCCAAGATCAATTGTAATACCACGTTTCTGTGCCTGAGGATGTCTGTCTAACCCAGCAGTGGAAACTTTCTCGCTGAGTACCTTTGCAAGAGCTGTTTTCCCATGATCAATATGACCCATGAGACCTACGTGAACGGGGACAAGATTGTCCATATCCTTGCCTCAGGTCAAGATGGATACTACCTGCATAAAACCTTAGTCAAAAGCCAAAGGAGGTATAGAGTACTTTATTGGGTCCATTGCTAGACAGAAATGTATGGTATCACGATCTCTTGAGAAGATGATTCTTATTGCAATTGGACTATCAACGGTTGTAATTATAGGCGTGCCAGTTTTGATGTATGCAATTGATACTATTAACACAACCACACAGTTGCAGGAAGCTGTGATAATTGCAGAAAAGATTCACAATGCAACAAGAGATTTAGACACTGGCTTGCTCAACACTACTTCCATTACATTTTGGACCAATCAAGGAATCTCTGTAACTGCAAGTGGGAAGACGTTAACTGTGTTATTTGATAATGGAGTAGAATCATCAAACATTTGGTCAGCATCATATAGCCATGACATCATAATCGATGAACCACTATTATCGCATACTAGAAGAGTGCTCTATTCAGCAGAGTTCAGTTTAGTTGATGATGTCATCCACATCACATTTCTTGAAGTTCCAATTTAGATTGGTATAATCAGGAAATGGAACACAACGTTTTTAATCTAGGCTCGGGTTCACGCCGCCAACACCTCAGGTGAGGACTGAAAGCAATGGCAGAGGATGTCGACGGAATCGACGAAACTGGTATAGATGATGAAGAGTCCGAACCAGAGGAGGAAATGCCAGAGGATGAACCAAAGACCGTTGAGATGAGAGAGCCAAGGAGGATAAGCCTCAAATCAAATCCTCTTGGACTGATACTGAACATTAGGATGTTACGTCGAATCTTTCAGATTCTTGCATTCATTGGGATCAATGGCTATATTCTTCTCGCATGGTTTCGTATGCCAAGTGTTCAAGCTTTTTGGCTATCTATCTGGCAAAACTTACCGACATTACCTGTTTTAGCTCCGTTAGAAGCGCCCTTTGGTGTTATAGCAGGTTCATTTGATACAATGATACGTGAGTTCTCAACAGGTATTTTTCCATTTTTCACAATAGGAGCTATGTTGATCATTGTTGTAATTTTTGGAAGAGCTGGCTGTGGATGGATATGCCCCATTGGCACTATTCAAGATTTCATCACATTACCAAAGAGAACTAAAATACGCCCAACACATGGTACAGAAGCAGAACTCAGAAAGGTCAAAGCTTACGTCTTTGTAGTTGTAGCCTTCCTTGCTGTGTGGGTTGGCTTTTCTAGAATTACAGGAACTTCTGAAACTCTTGAGGCCGCTTTGGGTGCATTTGTTAATGATGCCTTCGCTCCTCTGAATCCAGCGTACATCATCTTCGTTCTTTTGCCGGATCAAGTATGGCCAACAGGTCTCGATACTCTGTGGTACTTTTCGCAATGGGGATGGCCACTCGTACAGATGATATTTGTAATCTTCGTGTTTCTCATTTCTTTCTGGATTCCACGATGGTTCTGTAGATGGCTGTGTCCTGCTGGCTGGTTCTATAGTGTTTTCTCACGGGATGCCTTGATTGGGATTGGACGTAATCCTGCACGCTGCACCCCTGACACATGCAATGTGTGTGAAGTTGTATGTCCAATGAATATACGAATTAGAAAATTCCCATACCAACACATGTACAGCCCAGATTGTATAATGTGCTTGGACTGTAAGAGTCATTGTCCGAATAATGCCATTATCTTGAAGTTTTCATAAATCCAATTGATTGGATGACTCAAGAACCTCATTGAATGCATTGTTGATATTAGAATATAATTCCATTAGTTTCAGACCGTTCTCGGTAACTCTTGCACCACCACCACCTTCGGTTCCACCTTTGAAGGTTTCAACCAAAATGATGCCTAGCTTCTTCTCTATCTTTTTTATTACACCCCATGCATAGCGATAGGACATACCGAGTTTTTTTGCGCCTTTTGTTATGGTGCCTTCTTCATATACGGACTTCAGTATCGCGTAAGCCCCTGGTCCAAAAATATACTCCCCGTCTCGTTCAAACCAAAGCTTGTAGTCTGGGACCAGAGTGAGATTACGTTTCTCCTTTCCACACATGTGAAACCACCCCATGCACAAGATTTGAGAATCATAATTGCGATTCAATGACCCCATCTAAGTCGTTCTGGTTTTGTTTCTTTCTTGAAGACTTTCTTCACTGTTTTCCAATGGTCAGTGCACAGGTATACTGTTCTTGATCGTGCATCTTTGACTTTGAGATTGGATTTTGTTACACTCTCAGCAATCCGATCTCTCTTCATGGATCTCTTTGAAGGCTTCCTGCAACCAACAATACTGCAAATCTTTTCCTCTGACACTTGGGACACTTCAAATGTCCTATCTGTTGAATGGTATTATAACTATAGCGCATTGATGTCATGTATTGGCATTCTTTGGTGTAAGAAAGCCACCCTTTGAAAAGTCAAAGAATACACGTTCATCTTCACCTAGTGTCAATCTAACTGCTTTAGAATCGTCAGCTCTTCCAAAGAGGGTGGTGGAAAGACCATGTGCTTGTGCAATCCGATTCACGCCCGGAAGATTACTTTCAGGCGTAGCTACAAGAAAACCTAGTGAGATAAACATCCGAATCCAGTCTTCCAGTGGAATGTCAAATGGTCGAGTTGCATCAAGGGAGTCTAAATTCAGTGTACCGCCGCATCCAGAATATTCCAACATCATACCAGCTGTTCCTATTACTCCTGCAACAGAAACATCCTTGGCCGCTGTCAACAACTTTTCACTAGCGAGTTCATTCATCACTGAGAGTCTGTGGACAATCTCCTCAGATGTCCGACCTGTTACCGAGTCCCAACCCAGTGTGTAGCTCTCACCTCTCTGCCCAACTTTATCAAACAACAGAACCAAAACATTGCCTGACTCAGCTCCGCCGGCAGTAAGAAGATTGGTTTTCATCACTTTACCTGTTGCAGAACCAACAACATATGTAGAGTTTGACCGAGGGTTTGTGTGCCCTCTAACAATGGGTACGTGAAAGATCTGGGACCCAGTAATTAAACCATCAAGTAACTCCTCTCCAATTTTTGGATCAGAATATGATAGCGCTACAGCAAAGGATGTTGGTGTTCCACCTGCTGCGTAGATATCCATCATATTAGCTAGAACAGCGTTGAATCCTGCGGCCCGAGGATAGTTTAGACAAAGATCTTCAACGATTCCATCGGTGGTCAAGAGTACATACTCGTCAGACTCTGTTCCGATTGCGGCTGAGTCCTCACCAAGACTGTGTGGAGTGTTGCCATTGAAGGATTCTAAACGAAGTCTATCAAATATGGATGGAAGGACGAACTTCCGAGAGATTCCATCAAAGCTCAAGAGGAGCCTTACAATCTCATCGAGACGGTTCAAGTCCAATCACTCTAAACTAGGGAACCAGTGTTGTTGGACCAGGAAGTAAGCCAAGTGCAAAAGCAGCTTGACCAAGTAGAATACCTATTCCTAGGAGAGATATTCCGACCATGAAGTAAATGAGCGCCCGCATCTCGGGGCGGATTTCCTCGAACACTTTAGTTCACCTTCGTTGAACAGCGAGTTACGTGTCACTTATAGACATTACGCAGTGAAAACTGCTAAAGGACAATTCTTTCATCTCAGCTTGAATTTTTTTGCAATGTCTTTTGGCATCGAATCAGGATACGGGTCATCAAGTCTTACATGTACCTCTTTTGGTACCGGTATAATTGCTTGATTGCACTTCCCATCCTGTGTCAATTTACGTATTGCGCACTTGGAATGAATACACCAGCCTTGATCACACTCTTCATCAATCCAAGTACACCAGACTATTTTCTTATTTCCTTGATTCCTGATCTTAAGAGCAGGAGGTTTCTTTGTACATACAAATTTTTCACACAGAGCTGTACATTCTACATTGTTGCTGACCATCGCTGACCGCTCCAAAGTTTGATTATGTTCACCTCACCTCAGCAATCCTGAGTAGCGATATCAAACGTTTTTGACCACCTTCTACAATCTTGATGCTTCTTTCGAGCCTTGTTTTTGATGAATCATAAGCGTCACGAGATATGTCTCCAATCTTGAACTTGGCCTCGACCCTACTGAGCTCCTTGTTAAGGGTCTTGATTGTCTTTTTAGTGCCTTTCACCCATTTCTTCGCAGTTTTTATCGCACTCTTAAGATTCTCATGGAGGTCCTTAATTGAGTGAAGTATCTCACGTCGCTGTTCCTTGTAGACACTCTTATCGACAGTACTTGAAATAGCTTCAAGCTTCTCAAGTCGTTCCTCATCCCGATCCAGAGCATCTAGCACCCGTTCTAAGACCAACGGTGTTGAAACAGCAGCTAGTTCTCTTCGACGGTTTTTAGTCTTTTCAAATTCATCACGGAGCTCTTCAGCTCTAGCATTGAGCACATCTTTATTCGCTTGTTGAAGTTGCAATGCTTGCCTGGTTGCTTTGGTTCGTTCTATAATGCTATCGAGCTCCATATCAACAACATCAAGCTCGGACCTTGACAAAAGTACAACAGCCGCCTCATTATCCATATCCTCAATTGAAATTTCAAAATGAGGTAGTTCTACCTTTTCAAGCTCTACTGGAGGCGTTATAGATTCAGGTTCCTCTTCAGAGTTGAACTCAAGTTCTGGAGGCCTGATGGATTCATTTACCTCTAGTGGTTTTCCACAAATCTTGCAGAAACGTCCTTCAGGGACTTCCAGACCACAGGAAGGACATGTAACAAGCGTGTCTGACATGGCTTTACACAATCCATGATAAAGTTCCTAGCCGGATTCATATCCGTATCTATTATCGATCTTATTCATGTTAAAGTGCCCAGTCGACTGCTCACTTCATCGAGCTTAGCTTTTGTCGTGACTATTGTATCTGCACCATATGTTGGTAATACTTTCAACTCCTCTATAAGAAGAGCTATTGCCTTATTGGAGTCTATCTCCTTCTTATCAATTGAGCCATCGGGAAAAGTAAGCGAGGCTTCTATCCATTTTGTTTTTGTTTCATCAGAAGGGAAGAGACAGTAGATGTAGTCGTCGTTGCTGCAGATAAACGAGGGAGTGTTCTCCCAAGCTTGAGCCAACAGCACACCAAAAGCCTTTGCATTTTCAGCCTTATCAGCCATCAAGATAACCTCTGGGGCCAGATATTGTGTCGGACAAAGTAATTGCGAACTTAATTGTTTTGCTCATGGACTAAATTGCAAAACTATGGTCTATGCCAGACAAAGGAATAGTAAGCGACCTCAGCATTTTCTTTGACGGTAGCAATGATGAATTTTTTCCTCACACTTGTTGCTAATCGTCCAGCCCGAACAATATCAAGCGGAACTACACCTTTCCTCTGAGGAATTACATGAACAAGAAAGGGTGCATGGTCTTTCCCCGGACCAAATTCATAGACAGCGAAATCAGTGCCAAACTTCAACCCAGGTCGTACAATATACCCATGTTCACGTAGCTGCGAATATACAATGAAACGGTCTTTGAACTCATCCGACCATTCGGATCCGAGTTTTAGAAGATCCTCGACACTCAGAACTTTGTCTTCATCATTTCTTCGAACATTCAGTCTTTTTTGTTGAGTGAGGTATACGCACTCGATTAATGATAACTCGAGAGGTTTGTCGAAAACTGAAGACTTGGGTTTTCTTATCCCCACGGGTTGACCAAAATAACCTTCTTCATAAAGTTGCATACCATAATCAGGGTCCCAGACGATTCCTCTGTCGCCTACAAGTCTGGCTTCTGCAACAGTGGATGTCTTTTCCAATTCATGGCACCGACTATTTCAGCTGTTGAGCGTAAGTGAGAGAGTTCGAATCACGAGTGCTGCATCCTCACCAAAGTTAGCTATATCCTCTAACATGTTTATGAAATCTCGAAACCGGAGCATTACAGCAAGGGGGATTTCTACGGGATACAATAAGGATAGAATCTTTCTCTGTACGATGTCTATTTGTTTCTCAAGTTTGCAAATCTCGTCAGCACGTTTCATGGACTCTTCCATATTGATAGAGAGAAAGCGTACTGCTTCTCTTTGTGCAGATAGCTGGGAGCTCATCAGCTTTCCCAGTTCTGCTATATTCTCTTTTAATTCACCATCTGGTGTCCAATGCTCAACAACTGCTGCAAGGTGATAGCATGCAATTTCTGCACCATCCACTGATTTGTCATTGTAAAATACGAGCTTCAGGAGATCTTCACGTTGCATCAACGAACTTGCTTTAGCTAGTTCATTGAGTATAGTGCGCTTCAGAACATCACCCTTTTCTTCAAGATTTGTGATCTTCTCAAGTTCTTCAGTCGCAATGGACTTCTTGCCGTCTAACCAATCAGTGATTGCATTGACTACTATTTTATGGGCTGATACTGCTACACGAAAATGCTCGTCTAACATCTGTGTTATGTTTCCTAGCTCAGAGCTGATGAATCGTCCATTATCGAGAACCATAATGCGCACCTCTATTGTGCTGAGTCGGTTGGAGTAGCTTTTTAATTCTTCTGGACCTTGACCAAAACAGGAGAAAAGAATAGTGGAGCTCTGGCAGCTTATCGTTGCTCTCATCCAGGGACTTGTAGAATGGCTTCCAATAAGCAGTGAGGGACAGGTCGTCCTGTTCTTGTACAACTTTTCATCTGTTTCCACGGAAGAGATCTTCTCTCTTGTAGTCTGGCTTCATCTTGGAACTGCTCTTGCGGTGGTTGTTAGGTATCCAAGAGTCATATTTGAAATACTAAGCTTCAAAGACCAAAAACTGCTGAGGCTCCTTCTTCTGGCTACGATAGGCACTGCTGTTACTGCATTGCCTCTTTACTTCTTTCTGAAAAGCAGCTTGACACCCATGCATGGTGAACTCTTGAACGTAGTAGTAGGAGTATTGTTGTTGATTACAGCGATTGTCTTGTATCTACCAACTAGACAGGGTGAGGAAAAGAATACTGAAATTGAGCGAGCAGTTGAGAATACAGAAGCGGCCGCAACTGGACTTGTGCAGGGATTGGCTGTACTACCTGGCTTGAGTAGGTCAGGAGTTACTATATCCGCACTTCTGATGCAGAGAGTAGACAAAGAAACTGCAATGAAGTTCAGTTTCTTGATGAGTGTACCTGCAGTTTTAGCCATCCTTGTTTTGGAGATTATGACTGGAAGCACGATTCCTGCAGGCATAGGTACAGTTGATTTCATAGTGATTGAAGGTCTAGTTTTTGTGACAGGTCTCATATCAATGGAATTTCTGTTGAAGCTTGCAAGAAGAATCAGTTTCTGGAAGTTGTGTCTTGTCCTTGCAGTTGTTGCAATCTTCTTTGGTATCCCAGCATTGACTCAATTATAGAAATCACTCAGTCCTTTTCTGGAACATTATAGCTATAGGTGAATTAGCTTTTCGCCATTCTGCAAGCTTACCTTCATAATTAAGAGGAATTGGATGGCGACCATGATTACCAACCACGATGAACAATGTTCCTACTCTGGCTTGTTTAAGAAGCACCTTGATCCAATTATCAGTCCTACGAACAATCTTCTCGAGTAATGTCTTGGGAGGTGTTCTATGACCATATTGTGCATAGAGACTCTCAAAGTCTAAGAAATGAAGATATAGGAGCTCGCTCTTGAAGATGTGTTTTGTCGCCTCAATATAGGTAGCCATATCGTCACGTGGACGCACAGTATATGATGGGTCGAAATCCCATTGAAGCATATCTTCTTCGCGACAAATTACGCGAGTCAGTTTCCCATGGTTCTTGACATGTTTGATAAGGTGAAAATCTGTTCTGTGTCCCCTTAGGAGTCTTTTGATGAGGGGCAGCGCATACGGATCATTCGTTTCAAGTAGAGCCAAAGCTTCCATGTTCTTGATGAGTGCCTCAGGTTTGTACACCACAGCCTCGAAAAGTCCGAAATTATCAATCATAATGATCACTACAGCTTTTGGATTGAACTTCTTTAGCAACTCCTGATTCGGAGGAAAGAGGCCTTCAGGAATCTCTACACCTAAAAGTTTCAAGACAGTTGAAGGAAACTCCAATGCTGTAGTTCGGACCTGTGGAAACGACATTCAACATTCCTCTAAGGTATTCCCGTCTTTAAGCCTGCACTACGCTCAAGAATCTTGTTTGGGCGTGGTCATTATCTTATGTCAATGTTGTTGTTATTATCCAAGCTTCTTTAACCTATGGCCTATGGAAGGGTTAAAAACCCCTGTAGAAGGAGTGAGCAATAGAGGTAGGTACATGACCTTAAGGGACATCATTTACAAGGACACAGTCAAGTTCATTCTCTCAGGAGGAAAAGGTGGAGTTGGAAAAACTAGCAGTGCTGGAGCTATGGCAGTTCTATCAGCTCGTCACGGTTTCCGGACCCTAGTGCTATCTACAGATCCCGCTCATAGCCTTAGTGACAGCTTTGATCAAGATCTGTCGGGTGGAGAGATTATCCCAATAGAAGGATTTGACAATCTTTGGGGTATGGAGATAAGTACTGAGAAAGGAATGGAAGATTTTCAGAAAGTAGTAGGTGATGGTGCCATAGGTCCAGAAGCACAGATGGCAGCTGGTCTTATGGGAGATATGACTGGAATGGCACCACCTGGGTCTGATGAAGCAATGGCTTTTGGGAAGATTCTTGAATTTCTGGAGGACTCTTCATATGACCGTGTGATATTTGACACCGCACCAACAGGCCACACCTTAAAATTACTTGAATTACCAGACCTTCTAGATAGTTGGCTTGGAAAGATACTCACACTGAGACAGCGACTAAGCTCTATGATGGGGGCGCTTCGAGGTTTCTTTGGTAGTGAACAAGAGGACAACTCTTGGCAAATGATTCAACAGACCAAGGATAAGATACGTGCGGCCAGGATTGAACTCTCTGACCCAGATACCACGCAGTTCATCGTGGTGATGATTCCTGAAGCTATGGCAGTTTTTGAAACACAGCGTCTGCTAACAAGTCTCAATTCTTGGCATATCCCTGCAACTCATCTCATAATTAACCAACTAGTTCCTCCAAACCCAGCATGTGGCTTTTGTTCCAAGAGATATGAGATGCAGCAGTCCAACTTAAGAGATATCAGAGAACTATATTCTGATATGGATCTTACAGAAGTTCCACTCTTCGATGGAGAAATTAGAGGAGTTGAAGGTCTTACTAAATTGGGTGAGATACTGATTGACGAAGAGGATTAGTGAAAATGAAACGTTCTCTTAAAATAAAAGTAGCAGCAATCTGTTTGATATTACTATTCATAGTATCCTTCGCTATAGCAATTTCAGTCCTCTACCTACCATGGCTGTAGAGATGGGACAACTAAACGCCTTTGACACGTTTCACGACTGGAGGGCGTATCTTGTATAGAATTCTGCCTCCACAGTATGGACATTTCACTCCGGGGAGTGTTTTAAGACCCTCTGGTGTCACTTCTCTGTGGCATTTATGACAAACGTAAACCATTCCAGTCACCAATGGTTTTCGCGGAGTAAGACAATATGAAGCTTTTCTTAGGGCAAATCATGAATCTGATGTTCTACTTACAACTTCTCCTTCAACAAGACCACTGCTGAGTACTTGAGTGACTCTGACTAAAAGAAGAGAGCCAGCTGAGAAACCACCTGAAACTGTCATAAGTGGACCCTCCTCGAGGGGATAGACCATTGTGAACCCATGATGCGTCCTTGATGGCTCTGCAGCAATTCCTCGTATCAACTCACCAAGGTATTGGTCTTTCTTCTTGCGATTGATATTCTCAGCCTCTTTTCGAAGTATCAAGCCAAATTCGTCAGTTAGTGATGAGTCTGGATAGTTTGCGAATGCAGAACCAGGCAACGACCTGAAGCCGTACAATATTATTCTCTCTGCACCAGCCTCACTCACAGTACGCATTAGCTTGACTGATTGTTCTACTGTTTCAGCTGTTTCACCAGGCAGTCCATAAATCAAGTAGACAAAGGGTGTCATGCCATGAGCTCTAGCTACCTTTACAGCACGAATGACATCTTCTGGAGTTCCACATTTGCCAATCTGACGCATATGATACTCAGATCCCGTTTCTAATCCAATATTCGGAGAACTGGAAATCATAGATTTCTTGAGAGTCTGAGCGACCACATCTGTAAACAAGCATGCTTTCATATTTTCAACACCGATGTGGACAGACCCTTCAGAAACCTGAGGTAGTGAGTTGAGTTTGACAAGTAGGTCTTCAATTGCTACAAGATTTGCGGGCGGTTTACATGGATCTGTTAAAGGCTCAGGTCCTCTCATGTAATCTAAGAAATCCGGGGCTTCTAGGATGATTCGATGAACGCCTAGGTCTAATAGCTCTGTTACCTCTTGAATTATGGAATTCGAAGTTCGACTTCGTGGAGGCCCCCAAGTGCCCGGAACACTACAGAACCCACATCCAGGTGGAATGTCCTCAGGACAATCCATTCGTGCAGATGCATCTGCTGAATCGCAATTATCACATTCTGTGCATTCCTTCCCGTTGGAAAGAGGGTATCTTGTCCGCTTGAAATTTGAACAGCCACGAAGTATCTCAACATATACCTTACAGGCTTGGTAAGCAGGGTAGTCAATGATCCTTGCGGTTGAGGGAGAGAACCTCACTGATAGTTCATGTGATGAAAGCAGGTTTCTTGGTTTATTGATTCGCGGCTTATTAGCTTCAAGAAAGGCAATACCATCAATGTCTACTAACGGGATTTCTTCGTCTAGAAAATTATTCTCTATCAATTCGTTGAGAGTTGCCTCGCCCTCACCCATCACAAGAACATCAGGCCTAATCTGTTTGAGGATGCTATCAGGGTCTGAAGCAATTGGACCACCTAGAAGTATTCTTCCCCTTAACCGGTAATGTTTCCAAGTCTTGACAATTTTCTTGACAGCTATTTGGTCCATTGTCATAGCACTTATGGCTATATGATCAAACCGTTTTAGAACTCCTTTCTTTGAGAGTACATCCTCTGCTCGACGGATTGCACATTTAGTTCCATGACTCTCAAACACACCCGCAACTGTACGAGGACCACAACCAACCGAGTCTCTCGAACTTGTGCGTTCTCCTGAGCCTGCGCTTAGGGCATCAATAATTAGAACTTGACCGGTCATTATCTATGAGTAAATAGTTCATGGCGGGCTCTTTACTGTTACCAAACCTAATTTTTGCCTAGACTCATAGCACTTTTAAGGCTCTGAGATTACATCTTGTTCCGGCAGAAAACGATAGCCAAAACTAAGGAGTATAATGCTGCGTGAGCGACGACGAAGGCGGAATTTGCCCGAATTGCGGATTGCCTCAGGACCTGTGTGTCTGTGAAACAATAGCACAGGAAGAGGCGAGGATTACTGTAACTATTGAACGAAGAAAATGGGGTCGTTTGACAACAATTGTGGAAGGTTTTGACAAGAACATCGACCTCAGTGATTTATCGACCAAGTTGAAGGCAAAACTTGCTTGTGGAGGTGCTGCAAAGCATGGCCACATTGAACTTCAGGGAGACCACAGAGGGTCAATCCAAGACGTACTTGCCAAACTAGGATTTCCAGAAGAAATGGTCCAAGTGGACTGGTCGTTTCAAACCACAGGAAGAAGGTAGTTGAATAGCAGACTTAATTGATTCTAACCAAGAGTCATCGAATCGATTCCAAGTTTCTTGACAATTTCCTTGTATCGATTCCTAACAGTCACTTCAGTGACTCTAGCAACCTCAGCGATTTCACGTTGTGTCCTGCGTTCATCAAGCATAATAGATGCAACATAGATAGCTGCTGCTGCTAAACCTAGTGGGTCTCGACCGATAGTGAGACCAATATCTCTGCTTCTCTGTAGAATTTCTACAGTTCTCAGTTGCACTGGACTCGATAAAGAAAGTTGAGAGGCAAAACGAGAGATATAGTCGATTGGATTGCTGAGTGGTATCTTGATTGAAAGACTCCGCAGGAGCAATCGATAGCATTGACCAAGCTTCTTCTTATCAACCCTTGAGGCATCAGCGACCTCATCCAATGGACGAGGTTTCATTCTAATTCTACATGCAGCGTAAAGTGTTGCTGCAACCATTGCTTCAATAGAACGACCTCTGACGAGTTTTTGAATTATTGATTTTCGGTATAATAGTGCTGCCAATTCACGGATCGGACCTGGAATCCCTAGCTGGGAGGATAGACGTTCGAGTTCTGACATTGCTTGTGCCAAGTTCCGGTCCATTGAACTGTGAACACGTGAACGTATCTGCCATTTTCTCAGACGATAGATTTCTGACCTTCGGGTAGGACTGAGTTTCTTTCCAGAGGTGTCTCGGTCCCTCCAATCAATCACAGTTGAAAGACCCTTATCGTGGACTGTGTATCTTATTGGTGCTCCAACACGACTGCGAGCATCACTCTCTTCTGAACTGAAAGCCCGCCACTCGGCACCCGTGTCAATTCTATGATCCGATAGAACGAGACCACATCCACCACAGACACGCTCGCCTCGAGTCACATCCTCAACAACAGATACAGAACCACATTCAGAACAAGCTGTTTGCTCAATGGCCACATCAGAAACGGTACCCTTTCTAGGTGTAGCACCACGCGTACGGTCCAATGTCTCTCCTCCATCTTAGTTGGAACCGGAAAAACCGCCAGAGTACACTGCCTAGTCATTGCTTTAACGACAGTCTCCCGGAACCCACAATAAACCAAATGAAAAAAGAACTTTTAATGTTTCTGAATCATTAGATGAGCGTTTGAGAACTTATTTGCGCATGCACAAAAGGTTCGGATTAGGTTGTTTTCTCGTGTCCACGCTCAGTGATAATGACAGTATGCTCATGTTGTGACACAAACTCGTCTTTTTCTTCAGCGAGAATATGGTGCCCGAAGAGTGCACCATTCTTTTCGAGCTCTTTGATTGCCATCTCAAGTGAAGCTGGAGACATTTGTTCAGCAATCCATCGTTTGGCAAATGGAAACTCCTTGTATTCTTTCCTAGCAATCCCCAAGAATTGCTTTGTCCCTTTGAATCGTACAGGAACTCTAACTGGTAGAAGTTGGTAGATCAGAGGTCGTGGTAGATCTGAGATGTTTCCAGATCCTGTACTGGCGAAAGTTTCAATGGCATACACCTCACCCTCCTCAACAAGTACCTCAGACTTCCCAGAAACACAAGGTACTTGCTTCTCAGCATGAAGTTCGTATTCTTTTAGTTGGTGTCCTGAGAGCTGTTTTATTGGCTGAAATCCAGCAGATTGGATTGTGTCTTCAATCAATGCGCCGATTGTGTTGAGTTTAGCCCCAGGGCGCATCATCTGGATAGCCACATTCGTAGCATCAACAGCGGCTTTGACAAGTGCGTCGTGGTCTGGATTGAGTGCGATTGTAAATGCTGTATCTGCTATACACCCATCAATGTGAGAGCCGCAATCAACGGTAACTAGGTCACCTTCCCCAATGATAGTTTCGTCATTGAGAGGGGATGTATAGTGTGCGGCAACATTGTTCAAAGCCACATTACATGGAAATGATGTGCCCGATGAGTTCTCACGAATATAGTTCTCAACTGTATCAATTATATCTATTACTTTAGTACCAGGCTTTACTAGGGGACGAGCCAACTCTAGAGCCTCACGTGCAACGATGCCGGCACGCCGCCATTTGTCCCAAATATCTTCTGATTCCTCTTCAGTTTTGTCAACGGGTTTATCATCTGCCATGAGATCACCAACAAAATGGCTCGTGCAGTGTTGAATAGATAAAAGTGACGGAAAGACAATCTATGATAATACTTTCTCTATACGTTTAGCAATCCGAGTCATCATAAAGAACATGTAACCAATGTTCGCTCGTTTTGTTGTAAGAACTGCAAGGATGGCATCGGCACCAGCATCGCAAATAATGACATAACCCGTTTCACCCTCAATGAGCATTCTCACGAGCGGTCCGCGTTGGAGTTGTTTGAAGACCTTTCGTGTGGCTTCTTGTATTTGGGTGGATCTTCCTGCTATCACATCCTCATCCGGGACCATCTTCTCATCAGTCCCCTCAGGATAATGAGAACAAATAGTGAGCCCCTGTGATTTCGAAATGACAGCACTTGCTTCTACGTTTCCTTGAGATGCTCGACTCAGGTCCAATAGAAGCTCATTCAACATTTCGGTCTTTGAGGACAAGTTAAGGCAATCCTCCCATGGGGTCTTTGGTCCAATGGATTGTCAAGTATTTAAACTCTCTTGGCGCCTGCTTTCTTAAGTCCCTTGATTATCCTCGCTAGCTCTGCCCCCTGATCACCCTGAACATGTTTTTCAAGGTAGGTCCCTTGGACCACAATGGAAGCGCCAGCCTCGATAGCAGCAACGACTGACTTCTCATCATTGAAACCACCGCCAGTAATTACTGGTATGTCGATATAATTGGAAACGGTTCCAATCATTTCAAGTGGCACTCCGCCTCCTTCTGCGCCGCTACCAGCCTCAAGATATACCAATTTCATACCTAAAAGTTCAGCAGCAATAGCATACATCGCGGGAAGTTTCGGTTTATCCCTCGGAAAAGGTTTGGCATCTCCAACCCATGCAGCGGTCTTTCCTGGCGCAACGATGAGATAAGCCATTGGAATAGCTTCGATTCCCATTAGCTTAATCTTTGGTGCAGCGAGAGCTTGAGCTCCAATAATGTAGTAGGGGTTCGTACTGTTAAGAAGAGTCATGAAGAACATTGCATCAGCATTTTCTGATACTCCGGTTATATTTCCTGGAAATAGAATCGTTGGAATATCGATTGCTTCACAGATCTTTTCACAAGCATCATCTATTACACCAAAGATTGTGCTTCCCCCAATCATAATTGCATCACTACCAGATTTTTCAGCTAGTGTAGCTATTTCAACTATATTCTCAATTCTAGTAGACAGAGGATCGGGGTCTAGAAGAGAGAAGTGACAGGCGCCCTCTGATTCGAGTTTTTCTGTGATATATTTCCAGACCTTTCCGACCATTAGTTAGCCTCCGAGTTGATAGTGTTTCCCTCTAGTCGTGCTTTTTACGCTTTTGGTAAATTCCCAAAATATATTCGGGCTTTGTACAATGCATGGAATCGACTTGGAAAGCTTCTAGAGATGTCTATTCAAATCAGAACAGCAAAACCACAATTAAAGAGCTACGATTTCAAATGATATTGGACTCACTGATATCATGAACAGCATAATTGGCTGCTACTATTATATCCATTAAATCCGGGCAAATAGTTGTTTGAATATGGACATCTCGTGGCGGTTTTTGCTCTATCCGAAATATAGTAGGAGCTTCATACTTCTGATTCTCAACCTTTATTACTAATATTGAAAGAAGCTGCAAAGTTGAGTTCTGCAGAACGAGGCTTGGCAAATGACCACAAGTGATTCAAAAGGAAGTAGTGCAGGACCTTCAGACATTGAAGTTGTATCAATAGATCCTGAGCTACGTATAGGTGTGTTTCCTTGTAAATGTGGTAAGAATATTGGTGCCGTAGTAGATATTGAAGCTGTAGCTGAATATGCAAAAACACTCCCCGGTGTCGTACATGTGCAGGTGAATGTGTACACTTGTGCAGATCCGGGTCAGAGAGAGATCCAAGAAGCAATTGCGGAACATGGTCTCAACCGCATAGTTGTTGCATCTTGTAGCCCGACTATGCATGAAGACACATTCAGGAAGACAGTCAAAGCTGCAGGCCTTAATCCATATTTGTGTATCATGGCCAATATCAGAGAACACGTATCCTGGGTGCACCAACATGATCATGAGGCTGCAACTCAGAAGGCAAAGGACCTTGTCGCAATGGCAGTTGCCAAAGCAGCAACCCTTCAAGCACAGCCCGAATTAGATGTTCCAGTGACTCAAGCCGCTTTGGTAGTAGGAGCTGGTGTGGCGGGAATGCAAGCAGCCCTTGATCTTGCAGAAGCAGGTTTCAAGGTTCACTTAGTAGAAAAGCAGTCTACAATCGGAGGAATCATGGCCATTCTTGATAAGGTGTTCCCCCAGAATGACTGTTCTATCTGTATCCTTGGACCAAAAATGGTTGACGTAGCCAAACATCCAAACATCAACATGATGACTATGGCAGAGGTCGAGTCAATATCAGGGTATGTTGGTAACTTTGAAGTTAGGGTGAAGCAACGAGCAAGGTATGTGGATATCGAGGCTTGTACTGCTTGTGGTGATTGTGTTGAAGTCTGTCCAGTGGATGTCCCAAGTAGAACAGACCAAAACCTGACCTGGCAAAAAGCAATTCAAATACCATTCCCTCAAGCTGTTCCGTCATGCTATTTCATAGACCCTGAAGCATGTCTGGGTATGGACTTAATCCGGTGCGGAAAATGTATCGACCGTTGCGAGCAAGAAGCAATTGTGGCTTCTGACAAGGACAAGTATATTGATCTCGATGTGGGGGTCATTATTCTAGCTACCGGGTTCAAACCCGCCGACCCTAGCAAGGTTCCTCGCCTTGGTTGGGGCAGATATCCAAATGTAATCACGTCATTGGAGTTCGAACGACTCATCAACGCAGCAGGTCCTACAGAGGGGTCTCTAGTTAGACCATCAGACCTTTCGAAACCAAAATCAGTGGCAATTGCTCAATGCGTCGGTTCTCGGGATATCAGCACTCGGTCAGGATGTTCAAACTTCTGTTGTGCTGAATCAGTAAAGTGTGCGTTACTAATCAAAGAACACTATCCAGATACTGAAGTCTCTATCTTCTACCAAGACTTGAGGATGCATGGTAAATATTTTGAGGACCAATATCAAAAGGCAAGAGAAGAGGGCGTCAAATTCATTCGAGGACGAATCGGTGAAATCCAGCAGTATCCAAAGATCAAGAGCCTTCGGGTGAGTGTAGAGGATACAACTCACAACAAGCTTCTCCTAGAAGATTTTGACATGGTTATTTTGTCAATGGGCGCAGAGGGCACAGCTGGTAGCTTCCCACTTCCAATCTCTTGTACGCACGATTCATTCTATATCGAGTCACATCCAAAGCTAAGACCTGTAGATACAAGCTCCGCAGGAGTGTTCATCTGTGGAGGTGCAGAGAGTCCAAAGGACATTAGGGACTCTGTTATTCAAGCAAGTGCTGCTGCAGGTAGAGCATCTATTATTCTTCAGAAGGGAAGATATCCAATTGAAGCGCTTAGTGCAAAGATAATGCAAGATCTTTGTAATAGATGCGGCACCTGTGTGAAACGCTGTCCCTATGGAGCTATCTCGCAGGATGGTACAGGTAAATTCACAGTAATGGGAGCACTTTGTCAGGCTTGTGGGACATGTGCAGGTGATTGTCCGCAGGATGCAATCTATATGCCAAACTTCACAAGTGAGCAGATTGAGTCACAGATTGATATCGCACTTCAGGAAGACCCAGGCAACAAGATAGTCGCATTTGCATGTGCGTTTTGTTCATATAGAGGATCGGACCTGGCTGGCGTGTCCAGAATGCAGTATCCGACTAATGCAAGAGTCATTCGTGCCATGTGTTCAGGAAGATACTCTACAAAGTTTGCTCAAAAGGCATTTGAACAAGGAGCTGGAGCTGTCCTCTATTCAGGGTGTCATCTTCCTTCAGACTGTCACTTCCAAACAGGAAATCATTGGATGGCTAAACGAGAGCCTAGAATTAGAGGATGGATGAAAAGGAATGGTATTGAGGATGAGAGATTCAGAGTGGAGTGGGTATCTGCTGGAGAAGGTAAGAAATGGCAGACTATAATGACTGAGTTATCAGAAGTTGTGAAAACTCCAAGAAAAGATATAGTCAAGCCAAAGAAAGCAGTAGACAGCAAGTCCAGGAAACCATCCAAAACAAAGAGAGGTACTAAGCCAAAGTCTGGAACCAAGACCAAGCAAAAACCAAAGAAGAAAGTTAGTAGTTCCAAATCGGAAGCTCGCAAGAAAAAGAGTACAAAGAAGAAGTGATTGGTATGGCAGACGATTCTCAGGAGCAACTACTCAAAGATCTTAAAGAACGGGCAAGACCTTGTTTTCAATGTGGTATATGTACATCCTCTTGTCCGGTTTTTAGGGTGGCACCTGAGCTGAACCCAAGAGTTTCAGTTGATTCTATCATAACAAAAGGAGAGGTTCCGAGAGAAGGAAATGAGTGGCTGTGTGCATATTGCCTAATGTGTGACCAGAGATGTCCGATGGGAGTGTCACTTGCAGAAATCTTGATGGAAATAAAAAATATCTCTGCAAGGGAGGGAAAAGCCCCACCAGATGTCATAGAGTCTGCTGCGTCTTTAATGCAAGATGGTTGTCTATCTCCTATCTCAAACAGGTCTGAGAAGATACGATCCGAATTGGGATTACCAGATTTACCTAGAGCCAACCTAGCTGATGTCGTGAAGTTGTTCAAGGCTACAGGAGCTGAAGAGGTCCTTGAAATCAACAGAGCAGAACAAGAGGAGGCGTCTGAATGAAATACGCATTCTTCCCAGGTTGCACAATGGCTTATCGGCTCCAGTTTACAGAGAAGTCAATCAGAATGGTGGCACCGAAATTTGATATCGATCTAGTTGACCTCCCATTCACATGTTGCCCTGAACCTAATGCAGTGAGAGCATTGTCTGATGACACATGGCTAACCTTTGCCGCTAGAAACATTGCTCTTGCAGAGGCAGAAGGACTCAACATCCTAACTGCATGTGCAGGATGTCATGAGTCACTATCCTTAGCAAAACATGAACTAGATGAAAAACCAGAGAGAAAGAACAAGGTAAATCAGATTTTAAAGGACTTAGGTCTTGAATACAAAGGGAACTCAACAGTAACACATATGCATCAGTTACTATTCGATGAGATTGGCATTGAAACCATTTCTTCAAAGGTGACTCGTCCAATTCCAATCAAGGTTGTGACTCACTCGGGTTGCCATCTTCTTAGACCAGAGAGGATTCTGCATGTTGATAATGCAGAGGTTCCTGTGAAACTTGATCTTCTATGTGAGGCTCTTGGAATGGAACCATTGGAATATATGGACAAGACCATGTGTTGTGGCGCAGGAGTTCGAAAGACGAATTCAGTCACTTCATACGCGGTATTACGTGAAAAGATGATAAGCATGGAAATGGTGGAGCCCGATGCAATCGTTGTCTTTTGTCCAACATGTTTCATAACCTTTGAGTCTGGCCAGAAGGTTGCGAATAGAATATTCAGTACTGACTTCAAGTTCCCAGTCTTTTATTATACAGAACTACTAGCGATTGCAATGGACCTTCCAGAAACGGACTTGTTGCTTGCAGAGCATAGGGTCAAGCTTGAACTTCCTAGGAGAGCTGAAACAAAGAAGGAAGAAGAGATGGATATGGGTGATTCGATTGCATCGAGTTCATAGAAACTCCATTCCCAAAACACTTTATTAATACCAATCAACGCGCATGATGTTCAGCAGAAAATGCTGTATATTTAGCTCAACTTGTACCATTGTTGCAATCTCATTGCAGCAGTATATTGACAGTTCGATTAAGGCGATGAATGAAAATACCTCTCTGGTCTTAAAGAAAACACTAGTAGTGCTCACGTAAAAACTATCACCTTGTAAAGATGGAGCAAAAGAGAATAATGGAAAAAGTGACAGCCGCGATTCTAGCAGGAGGGACATCCAAAAGATTTGGAGCAGAGAAAGCTTTAGCTGATTATCAAGGTAAACCACTCATATCATATATGGTCAAAATAGCAAGAAAGCTATCATCTGAAATCATTGTTGTTGTATCAGATGAAAAGCAAGAAGCTAAACTTGGCAAGATTGTAGAAGATGTTCGAATGGTTGTCGATCCTCCAGGGGAAACTAGGTGTGCACTTACTGGTGCTCTAACTGCTTTCGAATATACTCTTACGCCTCACACGTTACTCCTTCCAGTTGACACGCCACTCGCTAGTGTGGACCTACTAAAAGTACTAATTGAAATGGGTCCCGGGCACGGGGCAGTTGTACCAGCGTGGCCTTCAGGATACATTGAACCTCTTCATTCAGTCTATTTGGCTGAACATGCATACTATCAGGGTTTCAAGGTAATGGAGAAGGGGTTCTGTAAAATGAGTGATATGCTAGATGCCCTGCAGAACGTGCTCTTTGTATCAACTGAAACTCTAAAACAATTCGATCCCAACTTAGAAACCTTTGAAAACTTCAACACACTCAAAGACCTAAAGAGAGCTGAGATAAAGCGTTCCAAGAAGCGAGGGCTTTAGTCCATTGTATATTCATGTCTGATACGACAAGTCCCCTCATGTCCGACCATACAAGGACCATATGGATCTTCAGGAGTACATCGATTTCCGAAAAGAGAACAATCAGTAGGATCAACCATTCCAAGAATTACTTCATGACATCTACACCCAGGGAGGATATCCACTGATTCAATCTCAGGAAATTTAAAACCAAGGCGGGCATCGTATTCAGCATATTCCTCACGAATGTAATAGCCAGAATTTTCAATGGTTCCAAGGCCTCTCCATGGTGCATCATCCAGACGGAAAGCATCAGTTAGAATCTTTTGTGCAGCCAGATTTCCATCTGGTTTTACAACTCGAGTATACTCATTTTCCGATTCTGCACGGCCATCTTTGATTTGCTTGAGAATCATACGTATTGATTCGAGAACATCCAGAGGCTCGAAACCAGCCACTACACATGGTACTCTGTTTTTCCTAGCAAATTGTTGAAAGGCATTTGACCCAATTATTGTTGAAACGTGCCCTGGAGTTATGAAACCGTCTACCTCAAACCCTTTGATGTTGACAAGAATCTCCATAGCAGGAGGAATCACTTTGAGTGATGTTAGTATTGAGAAGTTTTTTGGTGGGTTTCCAAGAAGTTCTATAGCAATTGTCGGTGCTGTTGTTTCAAATCCAACACCAACGAATACAACTTTCTTCTCAGGATTATCACGAGCAATTGCAACAGCCTCGCCAGCACCGTAGACAACTCGAACATCTGCACCAGCAGCACGTTCCTTTGCCAACGATGAATCCGTTGACGGGACACGTATCATATCACCAAAAGTTGTAATTATGTGTCCTTGGCGAGCAAGCTCAATTGCTCTATCAACATCCTCAGCAGCGCTCACACATACCGGACAACCCGGTCCTGCGACAAGCTTGAGGGAAGGTGGGAGAAGAGAACGAATACCGTGGTGACTTATTGTGTCCTCGTGGGTTCCACAAACATGTACAATCCTTGTGTCACTTCCTTCATTCAGAGCGGCGATCTCTTTAGCAACGGCTTGAGCATATCTGGCATTACGAAATCCTGTGTCCTCGCTCATTGAATCTCAATCCAGTCACACTCAACTTACAATCGCATAAAAGTGCAGATGTCTGTACGACAAGGACTTACTCGGTTTCACGACTGTCAAGTATAGCCAAAGCTTCTCCCAGTGTTATGGATAGCTTACTAGCTAATTCTCTAGCAGTAATATTTGGATTTTCTGGCAAAATGTAATTCTGAGCGTATCCTGCATTACCGGCAAATAGTGGATTGCTCTTGGCAGTTTCGATGAGAAGTGAGTAGAGTGGATGACCCTTGAAATCTGCAATATTGATATCGATTGTACGACCTGATTCCTTCTTGGTAGTCTTAATTTTTCGTGGCTTCTTTGTGGAATCAGTCATAATGATGTCCCTGTTTAGTCCTGTCAGTCTCTGTTGCTTCAAGGCAGCGTCCCTACCTTATTTTCCCGGCGAGACCTACAAAAGTAAGTAGTAGGCTCCTGAAAGAAATCTCGAACAGTCGATATAAGGATTGGGGAGCTGATACAAATTATCGGCATCATTGAATCTGCCATGCAAAATATCAAGGAAAGTTTCTTCATAGATGGCGCGCTTCCCACGTAGTAAGGTTTAACAAGGCTTGGCAAGAAGTAACGCAGGAAGAATATGGCCTAAGGGTCTTGAATGGGGAATGAATTATTGCCTCATGGCATACGAAGAATAGTTCTTGATGTGTTGAAACCTCACAGCCCGAGACTTACCGACCTTGCTTTGATGCTTTCGCACAATGACCGTGTCACTGGGTTGAACATTACACTAAAAGAGGTTGACCAGAATACTGAGAGCATTACAATAACATTAGAGGGGGATGATCTTGTTTATGACTCGATTAAGGAAATACTTGAGCAGGCGGGAGCAGTTATTCACTCAATAGACCAAGTTGTTGCTGGTCGGCGATTTGTTGAAGAAGTGACTCTGCAACCAGAGAACTCATAGGTGAGTTATTCCCGCCGTGACAGCTGATCGCTAAGTTTCTTACTCTCTTCCTCTATCTTACGTCGTACAAGATTATGGACATCCTGTTCGAAGACAATTGGAACTATCTTTACAACATTACATAGTCTATCAACTATACTGTCAGCAAGTTTGGTATATGATACAGGACTTCCAGAAACAATACCTCGAACAACCACTTCACCTACACTAGAACTAACAACAGAGTTGACTACACTTGCGATAATTCCTTGAGGATCCATGAAGAAAGGAAGATGTGCATTATCGTGTAGAGTTGTAAATCCTAATTTTTCAACAATACTGTCAGTGTACCACTCAAGGCTGGATTCTTTCATCCGCAATTTATTTGCGAACTCCGTTTTGGTAAGAGGATTAGGATGACTCCACGGATGTCTAGTTACCATATACAAGGCGGCTCCGAAGAAAGGGTCAACCTCTCTAGGAACACCTTCCTTGGATACGAATCTGCGTACAAGATCTAAAGCCATGGTTTCATAACGTTCATCGATTTTGTTTTCCATGAAGAACTCGTGAGCATCTCGTACAACTTTGACGATTATTTGTGGACTCACGGCCAAATGTTCATCGTCAAAGTGTGTAACCATTGCCTCCGCTCCAAAATTTCTCCGTGAACAAAGCGTCGCTTAGCGTTTTTTGGTTATCTAGCAGTATTTGACTCTTTTGCAATAGAAGGCGAGGTCAGTTCTGTACGCGCCAATTTTTATACTATCTTGCACGATAGATTTTTTCTAATGTCCATCTAAGAGTACGTTGTATCTCTCCTAATCTGGATTCGTCACCGAAGTTTTTGATAATGATCTCATCCAGAATCTTATCATCTGATTTGACTTCAAAGTCAAAAGCATCATCCCATTCGAGCTCACCATTCTCGACACGGTGACGGTCTTCCTGTTGGAACTTGCCCAATATGTCCTGAACAAAGAATCTAGCAAAAGCGCCGCGGGTGATATTATATACTGCATGGTCAGCAGGAATTATTCTAAGACTATTTTCAATGACTTCTATGGTTGCAAGTTCCAAGTCGCCAGGTTTGTTCAACACAACAATATTTCGGGGTTCACCTGTTGCAGCTAATGTTTCCGTGGGAGTCATCTCAGGAGCGATAACAGAAGCTTCCATAGCTACATCCGCAGTGGCAAAACTACCTTTACTAATTGTAGAATCCAATGCTTGAATGAACTCTTCAAGTTGTTCAATTCTTTCTCTTAGCCGGTCTACCTCTTCTCCGAGCTGGGTTCGCAATTCAAGCAGGACACGAATTTGGGGATCTGACACTACATACACCAACATATCACGCGGACACTCTGATGAGGAGTCCACTAATATATGTTTGATTGTATTATTAGAACTCGTAGAAGTAAGGTTCTCTCGGTATTGTTGAGTGACAAGAATGAGTTGACAGAAAAACTACTCTTCAATCTCAGCCACTGAGATGGCAAAATCTGGACATTCCATTTCGCATAATTTACAATTTTTACATGCTTCGAGATCTACGACTATGGGAAGAAAGAATCCGCGGTTGTCAACTACTTCTGATTTCTTCAGGACACCGTGCTGACAAACGGAGATGCATATGTGGCAACCTTTGCATAACTTCGGATCGACTATGATAGCTTTCGCTTTCTTCGTCAACATGTGAGTCTCCGACTTCACCCGCAATCTAATAATCATATAACGATATTCATCAGAACCAAGAGAGCGAGTATTATATACAGTCGGACATGACTGTTTTGTAGTAGGTGAATACAGATGCAGCCATTCTTAGTTTTCATGTGTTCGAAGTGTCGAAATTTCACAAATGCACCTGCAGGTCAGAAACACAGAAGATGTAGTTATTGTGGAACTATCATTGATATCACAAAAGCGGCTTCGGCCCTCTTCGACACACCTGAAATGGCATCAAAAGCAGTAAAGGAGTTTAATGCATCACGAGGCGGAGATGAGTTTGAGAAAGCTGTTGAGAGATCTAGAGAACGGGTATTGGCGCTCCTCCCAAAAGAGCGTTTGAGTATTGAAGAAGTTGCAAGTAAAGATGAACTGTCTAAACTCCCTGGAAAGAGAAAACGACTGATGCAGCTTCTCCATAAAGAGGCAAAATCCAAACCAAGTCCTTTGGACAGAATAGAGGAGCTATGTCAGGACTATGAACTAGAATGGAAATGGGTCGAGGAACAACTTGAGAAACTAGCAAATAATGGAACACTAATATTCCCCAGACCTTGGTCAGTCCAACTTGTTGTAAGGGAAGATATGCCAAAGCCTATAGAAACCACTAGTAAAGATGTAACAGGTGAGATTCTTGCCCTTCTTCAAGGACCTGAGAAGATACTTCGAGTTATAGACGTCATTGACAGTCTAAAAAACAAGGGAATATCTGAGAGGACTGTAGAAACCTCACTTGAGAGATTGATGCAAAAGGGTGAAATCTTTGAACCAAAGAGTGGTTATATTAGCTTAGTATGAAGATTTCGATTAATTGAATAGGGCTCAAACCTAAGGTGATACGAGAACAATGCCAATCGTGGAACTAGTGGCTAAAAAAACACTTGAGCGCAATCCAGGCATAGGTCTCGATGTAGTGGATCTCATAGTTCTACTCTGGATGTATTCAAATCCCTATGATAACAACCGCCGTCAGCTTAGCTCCATGCGAACAGTTCTTAGGATGTCAGAAACTCTCCAAGTTCCTGGCGGTGGACTTGATGTTACAGAAGATGAGCTTACGCAGATAGTACTTAGTAGCCTTCAGAAGCTAAAGAGTAAAGGACTTGTCTATATCCGTTCAGCAGGAGTCCACTTTGTGAAAGGTACTTTGACCGAATCAGGAGTTGACCTTGTAAAGAGGTTAATTACGACACCAGTTCTAAAACGCGTAACAGCAGAATTTGGAAATAATCCTTAGTTTTTTGGTAAACAAATTCGGACAAGTGACAACGTTTAAATGCAAAACTATTCCGAAACCGAATTGTTGCTCATAGAAACAGCTGTTTCAGAACCAAAGGAAGCAGTGCAGACAACTAGTTCTGCTCGCGAGAACAGTCTGCAGACGTGTGCCAGCAGGGTCTGGAGTGGCTTGTGGAGCAAGATGAAGACTTTGCAGCTTACAGAGTAGGCGGGATGAAGTCCGAATAATGGAAGTGAGGCAATATGCCATCATATGGATACTCAATCATAGGCATTGACCCGGATAAGACAGCCATAGCTAGTGGAAGGAATATGCGGGTTTCACCAAAGCAATGCAGAGAGGTCTGTAATCATATTCAAGGAATGATGCTAGACAAGGCAATCGACCTACTGGAGTTAGTAATCGAAGAAAAAGCTTGGATTCCTTACAGACGACACAAGAAAAAACGCGGACATCATCCAGGAATGAAAAAATGGGCAGCTGGAGGACATCCTGTAAAAGCCTCCGAATATATTCTGAAAGTCCTGAAGAATGCAGAGGCAAATGCAGATAGCAAAGGCCTTGATATTGACCGTCTAAGGATTTCTCATGCTGCAACTCAGCAAGGTCGAACCTACAAGAAGTACATAGAACGAGCGTTCGGTCGAAGTTCACCGTACTTTGAGAAGACCTCTCATGTGGAGATCATATTGGAAGAGGTGGGTTAAATGTCAGCTGTCAAATACTTCATAGAACAGAACTCCCGTAAACTAGCAATCGATGAGTTCCTTTCAAACGAACTCAATGCTGCAGGATATGGGGGAGTAGAGATTCGAAAGATGCCCATGAAATCAGAGGTAGTGATTCATGCTTCTAGACCTGGTGTCGTCATTGGTCGTCGTGGTGCAAAGATAAGAGAACTGACCTACATTCTAGAGAATGAGTTCGGAATAGAGAATGTCCAACTTGAGGTTAGTGAAATTGAGAATCCATGGCTGGATGCAGCGGTTATGGCATCACGATTGGCTAGACAACTCGAGAGAGGTGTCCGTTTTCGCAGAATGGCGTATTGGATCCTCAGACGTGTGATGAGAGCGGGTGCTTTAGGCTGCGAGATAATTGTCAAAGGGAAACTTTCAAGCCGAAGAGCCCGATATCAGAAGTTCAAGCAGGGAAATATAGCAAAGACTGGAGAACCAGCTGATACCTTCGTGGACCATGCAAATGATATGGCAGTTCTAAAGCCAGGTGTTATTGGCATAACTGTTCGCATCATGAAACCCGAGTCACAAGTTCCTGGTGTCATTCATATAAAACAACCAAAGCCAAGGAAGAAGGAAGAGATTGAGCTATTAAAGAAGCCTGAAGAAGAAGAGGCAGTTGAGGAAGCAGAAGTCGTTGAAGAGGCGCTTGAGGGAATCACCGACATTGATGAATTACGTGAACTGGAAGAACTTGATGGACTTGAGCTAGTGGATGAACCTATTGAAGTTGAGGAAAAGACCGAACCTGAACCTGAGGAGGAAATGTCATCCAAGGATGATGAGCCAGAGCTCAAGGATGAATCTGAAGAGGTAGATGAAGACAAAATTCTGGAAGATCTCAAGGAATTGGATTCCTTAGATGAGGGAGGTGCGGAGTAGTGCCAGGACTCAATGCAAAAGAGATTAGAAAACTGACTCCTGCAGAACGTCAGAAGAAGCTGGAGGAGCTATATAATGAAATGTCCACTATCAGAATCGAGTCAGCAACTGGTGGGGGCACTGAGAATCCATATAGGATTCGCAACGTGAGGAAAGCAATCGCTCGCATTCTCACTATTCAACATGAAGAGGAGTTGGGAACATCAGAATGACAATAACTCCTCAAAATATCATAAACCACGAGCTTGTGGGTCTCCGAACACACATCGTTGAATCAAAGGACCCTAGCCATGTATGCAGAAAGGGAATCATTCTATCTGAATCAAAAGAGATGGTTCAAATTAGCACAGTTCGGGGTACAATTGCTGTTCCCAAGGGAATCTGTGTCTTTGATATGACTCTTCCTGATAGTACCGTAGTCCGAATTAATGGAGAACTACTCAAGGGAAGACCAGAGGACCGAGTAAAGAAACGCTTCAGTAGGAGCTGGTGATTATGGCTGCAACTAAGAATAAAGTCCGAAACATTGGAATCCCAAATGTGGAGCCTCCAGAGAAGACCTGTGATGATAGAAACTGTCCATTTCATGGTAATCTTTCAGTCAGAGGTCGAGTTAGGGAAGGTACGGTCACTAGTACTAGGATGTATAAGACAATTGTCTTTCAAACCGATTATCTCAGTCTAATCAAAAAGTATGCACGATACGAACGTCGTAGATCAAAGAAATTAGCACACATACCACCATGTATTGAGGTAAATGTGGGAGATATCGTAAAAGTTGTGGAATGCCGCCCATTGAGCAAGAATGTGGCAAGTGTAGTTGTAGCAGTCACGCCAGCTGAAGAAGGAAAAATGGAGGAATAGCCTGTGTCAAGAAAAGTTGGAAGAGGTATTAGGAAATTTATGCCTCGAATAGCTCGAGGGCTCCCAATCGGTGCTAGGCTTTTGTGTACTGATAACTCTGGAGCCAAAGAACTGCAGCTAATTACTGTCTATGGCTACAAAGGTAAATTGCGAAAGCTTGGGAAAGCTGGAGTTGGTGACATGGTAAATGTAGCAGTCACCAAGGGAAAGCAGGAACTGCGAAAACAGGTCCTTCAAGCAATAATTGTGAGACAAAGAAAACCATACAGAAGACCAGATGGAACCTGGATGCAGTTCGAAGATAATGCAGCTGTCCTAGTAAAACCAGGAGGCGAACCACAGGGCTCTGAACTTAGAGGTCCTATGGCAAGAGAGGTCACTCTGAAGTGGCCAAGAGTCGCCGCTATTGCGTCTAAGATTGTGTGAGGGTATGAGTCATGGTAAAGAAACCAGTATCAAAATCTCCAAGAAAACAACGCAGACGTGTGCAAAAAGCGTCTTTGCACGAACGAAAGAACTTGCTTAAGTGCCGACTTGATGAGTTCCTTCAGGAAGAATATGGCCTACGTTCCCTTGTTGTCAAGAAGGGTGATCTTGTCAAAATCATGAGAGGCCAGTTTCGTGACACAGAAGGTAAGGTCACTGGCGTTAGTTACAAGAAAGGTGTAGTCTTTCTTGATAATACTACAATCACAAAATCAGATGGAAAAGAATCAGTTGTTCCAATGCATCCATCAAACCTCATGCTTGTGAAGTTGGAGATAGATGATGAGAGGAAGGCTCTCATAGACAGTAAGATGATGAAAATCGTGGAGAGTGAGGAATAATGGCAAGAAGAGGTCAGAAAAAACACCTGAAACGGCTACCCGCACCCAGACACTGGCCAATCAAGAGAAAAGAGGCAAAATTCACAACGCGACCAATACCAGGACCACATCCCAAAGAACACAGTCTTACACTCGCTGTACTTCTAAGAGATGTTCTCGGATATGCAGAAAATATGCGTGAAGTTAAAGCAATACTCTCCAGTGGTCAGGTTAAAGTCGATGGCGACATTCGCAAGAATATACGATTCCCTGTAGGACTAATGGATGTAGTAGAAATCACTACATCAGGAGAGCGTTTCAGACTGCTTCCAAAGATTCGAGGGGGTTTGAAACTTGTCAACATTGATGATGCAGAATCGAAATTCAAGCTGTGCCGGATTGAGAACAAGACAATGGTCAAAGGTGGCAAAATCCAACTTAGCCTTCATGATGGAAGGACCTTGCTACTTCCTGAGGGAGAGAACCCCTCGGATTATCATACTCTTGACACTCTAAAGCTTGGAATTCCAGAGCAGAAACTCATGAAGACAATAGCTCTTGACAAAGGAGTTTATGCAGTTGTTTCGCGTGGAAAGAACATTGGAATCGAAGGAAAAATCCTTGAAATTGAGAGGAGAGTTGGAACCCACGCGAGTACAGTTACACTGCAGGATCCTGAAGGCAATAGGTTCCAGACTGCACTTGAATATGTCTTTGTTGTAGGAAAGAGTAAGCCAGAAGTCACTCTAGAAACCGGTGGAGGTGGTTCAGAGTGAGTATTGAGAATGAGCAAGTCTTTGTAGAAGACTGGAAAGCATTTCCAATGAGAGCGCCCCATATAGCCAAGGTTGTCATAGACATTTGCACTGGTGGTGGTGAACCACTTAGCAAGGCAGCAACAATTCTCGAAGAGCTCACTGGACAGACTCCGACTCAGTCTAAGGCTCGTCAAACTGTCCGTGATTTTGGTATTCGTAGAAAGGAGCCAATTGCAGTTAGAGTTACTTTGAGACACAAGAAAGCTGTGGATTTCCTATCTAGAGCACTAAAAGCCAAGGATAATGTTTTGCTGATCAAGAATTGGGATCTTGATGGTAATTTTGCGTTTGGAATTGCAGAACACATTGACATTCCAGATGTAAAGTATGATCCGCAGCTTGGAATTCAGGGCATGAACATAACAGTATGTATTGAACGACCTGGCTTCAGAGTGAAGCGCAGACGAAGAAGAAAGACGAAGGTTCCATACAGGCATCGCCTGACTCCTGAAGAGAGTATGGTCTTCGTCAAGAACAAGTTTGGAATCGAGATACTCGAGAAAGAGCGTGAGCGGACATATCTGTTCTGAGGTGACCAAAGATGAGTACAAAGAAAGAGCGGACTAGACAACGCAAAAAGATGGGCAAAGGCAGCAGAACATGTGTCCGGTGTGGTACACATCAGGCTATAATTAGATCATATGGCTTGAACATGTGCCGACGTTGTTTCAGAGAAACTGCGGAAAAACTTGGTTTCCGTAAGTATGAGTAAGGAGGCTTAACAGAAAAAATGACACTACTAGACCCATTGGCCGATGCAATGTCAAACATATACAACAGTGAGATTGTGGGTAAGCCCGAAGTGGTAATTGCTCCCGCATCGCGCCTAATAGAGAAGGTATTGCAGGTGATGCAATCGAAGGGGTACATCGGAGAGTTTGAACGGATTGATGATGGAAAAGCGGGTAGATTCCGCATTCAACTAATGGGCCGTACAAACAAGTGTGGTGTGATCAAGCCTAGATTCCCAGTTCGACGGGATGGGTTCGAGAAATTCGAGAAACGCTTCCTACCAGCCTACAACTATGGCATTCTGATTGTTACTACTCCGGAGGGTGTAATGACACATGAAGATGCAAAGACACGTGGGATTGGAGGAAGACTACTGGCATATGTATATTGAGGAGATTTGACAGATGTCTAAAGATGCAGTCTACGATCAACGGATTGAGATACCTAGTGAGTGTCAGATTTCCTTGACAGACAAAACAGTGACAGTTAGTGGTCCTAAGGGTTCGCTGAAAAGATCATTTCCAGAACCACAGACACAGATTGCTACTGAAGGTAATGAATTGGTTGTGACTACTCACGTCAATAGAAAGAGAACAAGGGCACTTGTTGGAACAGTTGTTGCCCATGTCCGTAATATGCTGATCGGCGTGCAGCATGGTTACGAGTATGAAATGAAGATTGTTTACAGCCACTTCCCAATCACAGTGGAAATTCGAGACAAATCCGTGATTATCAAGAACTTCATCGGAGAGCGGGGTGTAAGAACTGCTCGCTTAATCGGTGATGTTGAAGTGAAGACCACTGAAGATGAAGTCTTCATCAGTGGAATCGATATTGAACATGTATCACAGAGTGCAGCCAATATCCAACAAGCCTGCAAAATCCGTGACAAAGATCGAAGAGTCTTCCTGGATGGTATCTATGTCATTAGGAAGAGGAAGGGCGAGGAAGTGAAGTCAATAGTATAGGAGAGGGAATGATATGTCAAAGAAACCAAAACTGAGCGATATCCCAGGAGTTGGTCCAGCAATGGAGGAAAAACTCCGTGATGCTGGTATCAAGACAGTCCTTAGTCTATCTAAGATGGATCCCAAGAAACTCGCTGAAAAAGTAGAAGGCATTGGAGAAACCAGCGCAGAGAACCTCATCACTGAGGCAAAGAAAATAATTCCCAAGGATGAACCTAAGCCAAAAGAAAAGGCTGAGAAGAAACCCAAAAAGAAGAAAGCTGAACTAAAAGCTGAGAAGCCAAAAACGAAGAAGGTTGAGGAAAAACCAAAGCCAAAGAAGGTTAAGCCGAAAAAGGAGCCTAAGAAAGCAGCTCCCAAGAAGAAAGCAAAGGTCGAGGTTCCTCTTAGAATAAAAAACACTGATCAACGAATGTTAAGGATTGCCACAGAGAAAAAGAAGCGCATGCCTAAATTCCATCATGAGCAAGCTCATAGATGGACTCGAGTGAGTAATTCTTGGCGCAGAGTCAAGGGTATTGATAGTGCAACTCGTGAGAAACAAAAGGGTCGTATTGCTATGGTATCATCTGGTTATCGGACACCCAAAGCTGTGAGAGACCTACATCCCTCATTATTCGTAGAGGTCAGAGTTCACAGACCATCTGAGCTTGATGAGCTAGACCCAGAGGTGCATGCAGTTAGAATTGCCTCAACTGTAGGATTCAGGAAACGACAAGAGATACTTGCCGCTGCAGATGCAAAATACCTGAGAGTGCTCAACCCAGGAAGAGGTGAGGAGTTTGAAGAGGAAGACCTCTTCACGGATCTTGACTTGGAGGAGGATTAGAATTGAAACTTAGTACTCAGAAAAGACTCGCCGCCGATGTTTTGAAGTGCGGTGAAACCCGTGTCTGGATGGATCCTCAATTCGAGGATGAAATCAGTCTAGCTATAACTAGGGATGATATTAGACGCCTGGTTGATGAAGGTGCTATTCAAAAGAAGCCAGTTCGCGGTGTCAGCAGAGGTCGTGCTCGATTCAACCTTCGTCAGAAACGGAAAGGTCAGAGGTCAGGTCCTGGAACAAAGAAAGGGAAATCGACATCTAAGCTGAGTGGCAAGGATCGATGGATGATGAAGATTCGACCTATGCGACGAGAACTTCGAAAACTTAGGAACGAAGGGAAGATATCACCAAGAGTCTATAGAGATTTGTATCTAAAGGCAAAGGGTAATGCTTTCAGAAATACTGCTCACCTTAGAACATACATATCAGAACGGAGGCTGGCTAAATAATGGCACAGGGACCGACATATAGAGTCAAGTTTCGACGCAGAAGAGAAGGCAAGACAAACTACTATCGTCGTAGAAGGTTATTGCTCTCCAGAGACCCGAGACTTGTAGTTAGAAAGACAAACACAAACACCATTGTACAGATAGTGAATGCTAGTGTAATTGGAGATTCAACTGTAGCGTCAGCTATCTCAACAGAGCTTGTGGACCATGGATGGACAGCTGCAACAGGCAATATCCCTGCAGCATACCTGACAGGTTTTCTGGCAGCTCTTAGGGCGAAAAGTCATGGTGTAAAAGAAGCTGTGTTGGATGTTGGTCTGAATCCACCAGTCAAAGGTTCAAGAGTCTATGCAGCATTAAAAGGTGCAATCGATGCTGGACTTGAGGTGCCACATAATCCAGAAGTGCTTCCAGATGAATCAAGAATTAAAGGTGAGCATATTGTTTCAGCCTACGAGCACTTTGGCGATAAGTCATCTATGTTTAGCGAGTTAGGAAAGAAGAAGACCGCAATAACGACCATTCCTAAGAAAGTCGAAACGGTCAAAAAAGCACTGGAAGATATTCCGGCTGCTCAATTGAAGAAGAAGAAAGCCAAACCACCTGCAAAGAAGAAAGCTGCAGAGAAGCCAAAGGCAAAGAAAGCTGTGAAGGAAAAGCCCTCAGTTTCACCTCCACGAGCTATCCCTCGAAAACCAAAGGCAAAGAAGCTAGTTGCTAAAGGTCGTGGCAAGAAAGGCAAGAAGAGTAAAAGTTAGGGGATGATATGTGATGAGTAAACAAAGAAGAAGAAGACAACCGCGTGCTGAGATCAATCCATTGGATGAATGGATTCCCAAGACAAAGCTTGGCAGGCTTGTGAAAGAGGGACATATCAACTCCATAGAAGAAATCATGCAAAACAATTACAGAATTAGAGAACCTGAGATTGTTGATGCTCTGTTTCCAGACCTTCGACAGGAAGTAGTCGATGTCACTCTTGTACAGCGACAATCAGACAGCGGTCAGCAGAAGAGCTTCAGAATAACAGTCATAGTTGGAAATGGCGAGGGAGTTCTTGGAATTGGTGTTGGTAAAGCACCAGAGTTTGTTCCAGCGGTCCGAGCAGCTGAATCTAGAGCGAAGTTGAATATCACAATGTTCCGAAGAGGTTGTGGTTCTTGGGAGTGTAGATGTCAAGATCCGCATAGTATTCCGTTTCAGGTCAGTGGATCTTCTGGTTCGGTGTCAGTCACTCTCAGACCAGCACCAAAGGGAACGGGTCTTGTCACTGCAGATGTTGGAAAAATAGTCTTGAGAATTGCAGGACTGAACGATGTTTGGTCGATTACAAAGGGACGGTCTCGAACATCTTCCAATTTTGCTAAAGCCTTTGTTGATGCCTTAATACAGACATACCGCATGCTTCCTCCACAAGAGTGGGGAAAAACAGGAGTGGCTGAGATATGACTGAAACAGAAAAAATTGTGTTAGCAATTCGTGTGAGAGGTAATGTCAGAGTGAGACCAGAGATTGAAGCCACATTAGATAAACTTCTACTTGGCCGTCTTCATCAAGCACGACTATTGAAGGTTTCACCAAGCTTGCAAGGTATGATTACAAAAGCAAAAGATTACATCGTTTGGGGTGAGGTTTCCGGTGAGGTCATCGAAAAGCTCCTCACAAAAAGAGGTCGTGTGCCTGGGAATGATAGACTAACTGACAGTTACGTGAAGAAGAATTCAAAGTATGGCAGTGTCAAAGCTCTAGCAAAGGCAATCACTTCTGGGGAAGCAGACGTGAAAGACGTAGATGGCTTGAAGCCCGTGTTTAGATTGACCCCGCCCACAAAGGGATTCAAAGGACAAAAGAAACTTGGTGCTGGGATGGGCGGTGTGACAGGATATCGTGGGGAAGAGATCAATAGTCTTGCCCTGCGAATGATATGAGGTGTAGAAGATGTCGTGGGACAACGGAGATGATGAAACTCGAAGAAAACTTCGACGCTGGTTTGGTGATGTCCTACCAGAAGAGTTGTTGCGTCAAATCGAAGAAATGATGAACAGAATGATGGAAGGTATGAATGAAGGCACTTTGTTTGACAATGAGGCGTTCGAAGAGATGCTTCGAGATCCAGAAGGGACAAATCCGTACGTATTCGGATTCTCTATGAAGGTTGGACCTGATGGAAAGCCAATTATTCAGCGCTTCGGTAATCCGCCGATAGACGAAGGTATTGAAACAGCTCCTAGTTTGGAACCTCTTGTAGATATAGTCGAAGAGAACGATGAAATAATAGTTGTCGCAGAGGTACCAGGCGTGAACAAAGATGAAATCAAGGTTCGAATCAAGGGGACAACCCTGACGATACATGCAGATAATCCCCAGAAACCATACCATAAGGTCATCGAGCTTCCATCCAAAGTAAAGAAGGATGATGCAAAATCAGCAATTCGTAATGGTGTTTTAGAGGTACGCCTCAAAAAGGAATAGAGGGATGAAGTAAAATGCAGAAGCGAAAATCAAAGAAGATTACCAAGATGCGAGGTGTCCGATCTGCTGGATATGGACGCACAAAAGGTCATAGGGCAGCAGGCCAACGTGGTGGCAAAGGTATGGCAGGATCTGAGAAGCATCACTACATCAAGGTCATGCAAGAGAATCCCAAATATTTCGGAAAGTGGGGTTTCAAGAGACCTCAGAAGGTTGTTGAAAATATTGTTATTGTCAATATTGGTGACATTGATGAAGCTGCAGACAGACTCGTTGAACGAGGTGTAGCATCAATGAAAGGAAAGAAATACAATATTGATATCACTAAACTCGGGATTGATAGAATCCTCGGGTCGGGAAAGGTGACCCGAAAGCTGGATCTAATTGGTGTGAAGTCAATTACCCCAAGAGCAAGAGAAAAAGTCACCAGTAGTGGAGGTTCAGTTGACCTTCCAGCGGAGTAATCTGTCTGGAAAGCTTTAAAGGGACACTCCAATTGGACCCCAAAAACCCCTGCAGGAGATAAACTTGAATGACCAGTAGGTTCCTCAAAGCATTATCCCCACTAGTAAGGATAATGCCTGAAGTCAAAGCGCCTGACAGAGAGGTTTCGTTTCGTGAAAAGTTCGTTTGGACTGCACTCATACTTATCATATTCCTAATAATGTCGCACTTACCACTATATGGTGTCGATAAGGGAGTGGGAACAGACTATCTCTGGGCGATGAGAGTTATACTAGCAAGCACTCGTGGTACCTTGATGGAACTTGGAATCGGTCCTATTGTCACTGCAGGTCTGGTCATGCAGCTACTTTCAGGCTCGAAGATCATCAATGTAGATTTTGGAGACCCGGAGGATAGAGCACTATTTACTGGAGGACAGAAAGCCATCGCAATGATCATGACAGCGTTCCAAGCGATTGCTTACATCCTAGGACAAGCATACGGTGAGTTAGACCCCACAGCAGCTGTGGTGGTATTCTTGCAATTGTTCATGTCGGGACTTATTGTTATCCTTATGGATGAACTGGTTCAGAAGGGATGGGGTCTTGGGTCTGGTGTATCACTCTTCATCATGACTAATGTTGCAGGTCAGGTAATATACAACTCATTGAACTTCATCGACCTAGAAACTGCAGCCCCAATAGGCTATGTACCTGTATCTGAATCAGATGGCACCAACCTTCCGAAAGGAATTATTGCAGCATTGTTTGGCAATCTCCTTAGATGGTTTGGAATTGGGACAACCCAAGGAAATGTTGTAGACCTGAGTTGGTTTTTGGTCAGGAATGGTTATGATCCCAGTGTATTGTCACTAACAGTGACTTTCATCATTTTCTTCGCAGTGATATGGATGGAATCGGTCCGAGTGGAGATTCCACTTCAGTATGCCAAATATCGAGGGATGAAGGCAAGGTACCCAATAAAACTCCTCTATACTTCAAACATCCCAGTCATTCTAGCTCAGGCGCTCTACGCTAATATACTATTCTTTGGCCAGATAATATCTGGAGCGTTCAATCCAGAAGGCAATAACCCCTTCTTGAGTTGGTTAGGTGTCTTTACTAGAGAAGATGAAACTGGACGGATGGTTGCCACAAGTGGGTTGGCTAAATATATCACACCACCACAGGGAGTTTTTCGGCTCATAGAGGAGGGTATGGAAGGATGGGTACATATTTTCATCTATGCAACGCTCATGATTCTACTCTGTTGGGGTTTCAGCAAGATTTGGGTTGATATCTCTGGTATTGCTCCTAGAGATGTATCACGCCAGTTGCTTAACTCAGGATACATCATTCCAGGATTCAGAACTAGCGAGAAGGTCCTTGAGAGATTACTTGAGCGCTACATTCCAATAGTTGCAGGTCTTGGAGGGTTCTTGATAGGAATACTGGCTGCCGCTGCAGATATCATGGGAGCGCTTGCAAGTGGGACTGGTATCTTACTTATGGTATCAATCATCAAACAGTACTATGAACAGATAGCAAAGGAGCAACTCGCAGGTATGGGTGGCGAGGGAGTCGCTGGACTCTTAGGTATCATTTAGAAAATAGAGAAGGGAGTTGATTACTCCCTTCCTGTTTCATTTCTTCTGTCCATAATTCAGAAAGACCCAAAGATTATTCGAAGATGTTGATATCAGAAAGGTAGTACATTAACAAGGTGATTAGGCATTGGATAAATGGCTCGAACAGCTGAAGTATAGTCCTCTTCCTCTCTTGGCGTCCTCATCGAATATAGCAATCAAATACCATGTCAAAAAGGATCTATTGATAGGAGAGCCAGACTCTTTAGAAAAAATCTGGGAAATGAAGCAAGTTACTAGACTGCTTAAAAAACAACAAGCGGATGGATCTTGGCGATATCCAAATCCAAAGGAAGATATCAGGTCCATCCAAGATTATAACCAAGTTGAAACTTTCAGAAATCTTGCGATCCTGATTGAGAAATATCTCCTGAACAGAAATCACCCTGCTATTGAAGCAGCTGCTGAATTTCTGTTTGGATGTCAAACTGAAGAGGGTGATTTTCGAGGTATATACTGGAACCAATATACACCCAACTACTCCGCAGCGTTCATGGAGCTGCTTATCAAATCTGGATATCACAATGATAGTCGGATAAAGCTTGGACTCGAGTGGTTGATATCAATTCGGCAGGATGATGGAGCGTGGGTCATTCCTTTCAGAACAGCCAATCTCAACCTCAAAGAGGCTATGTCAGATTCAGAACCAGTACAGCCAGATAGGAGTAAACCGTCATCGCATATGGTAACAGGTGTCGTTCTACGTTCTTTCGCAGCGCATCCGAAATACAAAGAAAAACCGGATGTGAAGAAAGCAGGCGAACTTCTGGCTTCGCGCATCTTCAAAGCAGATAACTATACAGACAGGAAAGCTGCGGATTTTTGGACTAGATTCTCATTCCCCTTTTGGTTCACGGACCTTCTTTCTGCTCTCGACTCACTATCTCAGCTAGGCATATCGAGTAAACATCCAGGGATTCGAGAGGGGTTGGACTGGTTTATTGGAAATCAACAACCGCACGGCCTCTGGAATCTCAAACTTGTACGGGGCGGAGGTGATAAGAGCCAGAACCAATGGGTCGGTTTCGCAGTTTGCAGGATGTTGAAACGACTACTCGCCTAGGACCAAAGCATGAGCTGAATGTACAGAAGGAATTATAACCGGGACATTTAACCAAGCGCCTAATCTTCAGAAGACGGTGAATCATCCATGACTGAGTCGCGAAATGTTGTGATTGTGACCGGAATTCCGGGAGTCGGAAAAACCACTGTGATTAACACAGCTGTTGAGCAGGTCAAGGAGAAACATGGCGAAACGGTTCTAGTTCTGAACATCGGAACAGAAATGTTTGAGGTTGCTACAAAAGCAGGTCACGTGAAAGATAGAGATGAGTTGCGGAAACTTCCCACTTCAATCCAGAGAGAAGTACAGAGGAAAGCTGGAGCTGCGATTGCCAAAAAAGCTGAGAAGGGAAAAACTATAGTTGATACTCATACTTTGATTCAAACCAACAATGGATTCTTAATTGGACTTCCTGAATGGGTTGTGACAGCAATTAACCCAAAAACAGTGGTTTTAGTCGAAGCGGACTCGGAAAAGATTGCGAGTCGCAGAACTGGAGACGAAACTCGAGCACGAGATGCCCAAGAGGTGGTAGATATCCAAATACATCAAGAGATGTGTAGAGCTGCCGCAGTATCAATTGGCACAATTACAGGAGCAACCGTCAGAATAATCAAGAACCGTGAAGGTCTTGTAGAAGAGGCAGCTTCTGAACTTGCTGCAACTTTAATGGAGTAGATAAGAAATGCAGGATATTATAGGAGATTTCATGGCTTGGTTTACCTCAACATTCGCAGTGTTTCGTTATCCCCCATTAGCAGGACTATTTATTCTGTTCATTTCATTGAGCATTTCTACTATGAGTAACCTAGCAATGAAACGTTTCACCGATATGCGTAGATTAAACCGCTATCAGCTGGATATCAAACAGTTCCGTGAAATGGAGCAAAAAGCTCAGAAGACTCAGAATGAAAAGCTCTTGAAGAAAGTGAAGAGAAGGAAAGCATATATCGATAGAATACAGCGAGAGCAGATGAGCTCGAGATGTAAACCATCTCTGATCTTCTTCATACCGTTCATCTTTCTATTCACGATTCTCAGAGGTTTCTATAGTACTGGTGGTATAGATGATATAGTGGTTGTACTTCCCTTCAACATTCAAAAAGTACTTCCATTCCTTGTTGGATTAGCTGGGCAACCAACTGCTGCTGGTTTCGGTCTGAGCTTCTATGGATTTTATTTCCTTGTTGGACTGGGGTTGTCAAGCATTCTTCAAAGAATCATGGGCACACAGGTTCTTACTACATAGAGTAGTCTTCACAAATACGCACCTACACTTCGGCATCTTTAGATGATAAAATATTTTCAAAACCTATAACCAAAAGTAGCAAAACCTGAGATTACTTGCATATTACATCTGCATTGCACAATCTTCTGAATGTCAACGAAGTACTTCCTTCTGTTGAGCGCATTGGATGATTTTGCTAGTTTGATTGCAGGTTACCTGAAGGAAATTTGGTATTTTTTGATGTTCATTGGCACCGCAGCATCTTTTCTCGTCATTATAATTGGAACAATATTGTTGTTCATAGGAGTTAAAGTGAACAAGACCACTAGAGGAGGTCTCATTTTAGGTGGAGTTGCTTTAGCAACCATAATTGTTTTCTTTACAGTCTATCCACCCGATTTTGTTTTGGACTAAGGCAAGGAGTCTAGTGACACCGCTTTGCTTAAAAGGATAGACAAGGGCCTTCCAAGAAAGAAACAAAGGTGTCACAAAATGCCACGACCAGGTGTACTTACAAAAGGAAGATCAAACCGCATGGTTAAGACACCAGGCGGGAGAAGAGTCATTCATCGGAAAAAGTTCTACAGAGCTGTAGGAACCTGTGCTATAACAAGCTCCCAATTGCAGGTATCTAGGGGAGCAAGGCATGATAATTTAAGAAGCGCAAGTCACTCAGCAAAGCGTCCAAATCGACCGTATGGCGGAGTCCTTTCATCCAGAGCTCTGCGTCGTGGTATCATTAAAGCATCTCGAGATTAACGCAATGAAACGCGTCATCACCGTGGGCGGACTCCATGGTACAGGCAAGAGCTCAGTGGCGGATGCCATTGCCAAGAAGTTCAATCTACGCAGAATGTCAGCAGGAGTTATATTTCGTCAGCTTGCTAAGGAAAGGAACCTCACTCTTGAAGAATTTAGTAGAGTTGCAGAGGGCAATGAGGATATTGACAGACTGATTGATGACAAATTGCGCAAAGAGGCTGAGAAGGGGAATGCTGTAATCGATGGTCAGTTAGCAGCGTGGATGGCGGGAGATAATGCTGATTTGAAGATTCTACTGATTGCTTCTGTTGAGAATAGGATTCGTAGGATATCTGAAAGGGATGGAACAGAGTTTGAATATGCCCGACGAGAAACTATCACCCGTGAGGGGAGTGAAAAAGCGAGATATCTTGAATACTACGGGGTAGATGTGTCGGATCATTCAATCTATGACATTATCATAAACACAGACAAGTATGATCTCGAGAAAGTCATCAATATAGTTTTCACCGCTATAGAAGAGTTCTATGACAATTCAGCCCATTAAGTGAATTATAGTATAAAGCGTAAGGCTCATATTGTCTTCAGGGAGTCAGCGTCACATTCTCCCAGTCTATAGGAATGATGCATCGAGGTGACTTGGATGCGGACCAAAGACGAGGCGAGGTGTATCGAAATGGGTCTCTACGAAACAGGAAGAGTATGTGTAAAGACTATGGGCCGTGAGGCTGGAAGTCTGTGCGTTGTTGTTGGAATAAAGGATGAGAGTTATGTTGTTATTACAGGACCTAAGCACCTGAGCGGTATAAGGCGACGTAGCTGCAATACTAGACACCTAGAGCCTCTCGAAACGCTTCTCTCAATCGCTGCGGATGCTGATGATGAAACTGTTGAGAAAGCAATCGAAGAAGCAGGTCTAGTTGAGAAATTCAGAACTAAAATCAGACTAGAAATGTAGATTCAAGGAGTTCTTTGAGGAGTGTAATCAGATGTCGGGCATGTTGCCTGCAGATCAACCTCGTGAATTGATACTAAAGGCATCTGAAAACACCAATCCTGATTATGGTTTTCAATCGCTCGACAATCTTCCTATCGAATATCTTCTGGAGAATAGTGTGATAGCACTGGATAAACCATCTGGACCAACAAGCCATGAAGTTGCAACATGGGTTAGAAAGATTCTCGAGGTCGAGCGTGTTGGACATGGTGGAACTCTGGATCCAGCCGTAACGGGTATTTTACCAACAGGCATTGGAAATGCAACTAAGGCAATGCAGGCATTGATACCAGCTGGAAAGGAATATGTATGTGTCCTAGAGCTGCACAACAAGGCGCCTGAGGAAGATGTCAGGAGAGTAATTGAACAGTTCGTCGGAAAATTGTATCAAAGACCGCCCCTGAGATCCTCGGTTAAAAGAGTTCTAAGAGTCAGAGAGATATACTATAACAGGATTCTGGAGATCAAAGGAAGACTGATTCTGTTCAGAGTCGGGTGTCAGGCTGGAACCTATATTCGTAAGTTATGTTTCGATATTGGTGAAGCTTTGGGTGTTGGAGGTCACATGAGAGAACTCCGACGGACTCGGGTAGGGCTATTCAAGGAAGATGAGCACTTGTGTTCACTATATGATTTGAAAGATGCATTTGTGTTTTGGAAGGAAGAAGGGGATGAAACAGAGTTGAGAAAATATCTTCTTCCACTCGAATTTAGTCTTGGGCATCTTCCTGTTATCAACATTCGCGATTCTGCAGTAGATGCTATTTGTCATGGGGCGAATCTTGCTGCTAGTGGTGTAGTAAGTCTCAGCAGTGGGATGAAGAAGGGAGATATGGTCATTCTGAAGACCCTGAAAGGTGAGGCAATTGCAGTCGCAAAATGCACTGATACTAGTGACAGAATAGCAAAAGTGAAGACTGGAATTGTAGCAACAAGTGAACGTGTATTGATGGAGCGAGGACGATATCCTTCTATGTGGAAGAAGAAGCAATCAGAGTGAGCTCAAAACACCTAGTTTAGCCAAATTTTTATCCATACAAGTTTAGTAATGATTGGCTCTGGAGCAGAAGCGCGACTGACGGTACTCTCTCTTCGGAGTGAGAGCTGAGGAAACTCCCGACTCTCTGTCGATGCCGGTCCTGGATCACCAGGGAGGTGAGAACCTCGCTCTGGGAACAGAAACGACACCCCCGGATTGGATACGACAATGATACAGAGATTCAATCTGTTGAGGATCAATTCGGACTGGTTGAAACGGCCCATCACCGGTTGAGCAATTCCAAGAATACACCGTTGAGGTATCGACCTGAGGTGTAGGGTAGGAAGCTAAGTTTGATGTCGCAAGACTTCAGAATGGTAACAGTCTGAGGTGGAACAGAATTGGGGTTACTCTCTTCACCAGAGCCACCCGCCCTATCAGATTAAAACAAAGAACTAAAGTGCCATTAATCAGGAGGCGGAGAATGGTTTGGAGAGGAAAGATTACAAACAGGTTTTACTCGTAGGATTATTCTTCATTGTAATTGGATTGAGTGTCGGCCCTGTTTCCAGCCCTGAAGCAGTAGTAATTGGGGCAATGATAGTGAGTATTGGTATCCTTCTTGATATCGTAGCTATCGGGAGTCTGCTAGTAAAAGAAGATATGGATCAAAGAGCTATGTTATTACATATCTATGGGCTCCTCTTGATTGGAGCTGGACCTGCATTTCTAATTTTGTCACAAATCGCAAGGTATGGTATCGGTTATTACTCTTGGGGATCTGGTACAACTCTAATCTATTTTAGGACATCAAATTGGTGGATTTTCTTCTTAGCGGGTGTAGTGTTCATTTTTATCGGTGCCTTTCTAGCTGTATGGTCGTGGCATTATCGAAGAAATGTTGATACATCGCCAGAGAGGTTTCTGTAGCATCCTTTCTGGGTTAAATAGAAATTAATATGCGGTTTCTCACGTACCTATTAGTTACGAGTGTGCTCACTCATTATTTCTCGTTGAACTTGGACCACTTCCCCGCTTGTACTGCATTCTGCATATGCATCAAGCCATTCACGGTTCAGCGTGATAAATGAAGGCCCCCATTTGAACACTGACAATACATCTTCTGCTTGGTCAGTAATTCCAAGTATGTATAGAGCGGCAGCAATCGCTTCAACAGTTGAGAGTTTAATGGGTTTGTATGTATTGATTGGGTTTGCGGCCAGAAGGTAGGGTAAGGATCTTTGCGAACCAGATTTTGCAGCCGTAAAAATGGTTTCAGCCTGCTTCCAAGAACAATCAAGCGCGACAAGCCCTGATTTCAATACACTTTCTTTATCAGCCACTGAAAATGCGACCTCAGAAACGGGATTAAGAACTACAGAACCTCTTGGAATGTGCCGCAAGCTTCTAACAATTTTGACTTTCTTCATCCGACTTAATCGAGTTCCAGTACATTTCTTTGGATCACACTGGTCTGCATGATAGACAATAATATCCGGAACTAAGGTCAATGATGTATTCACCAACATAATTTCTTCAAAGAGCAAAGAATTTCTGTGTTGCCATATGCCATCTACAAGAGGAACTTCATCATGCTCTACGACCCAGGTAATGCATGTGAAATATGTGGAAAAGAACAGGAGTCACTCCTGTCATGCAAAATATGCAATGCCAATGTATGTGAATCATGCATAGTTGTTAGTGATGATATTTGTATCACATGTCGTGAGGCCCGATGTCAAATCTGCGAAGAATTCCTATCATCAAGAGCATGTAACACGTGCGGTAAATTGGTCTGCGAAGACCACGGAGTCAAAATCAATGAGTCAACAGAATGTGACAGATGCCGGATGAGTGACTAATGAGAAAGAAACTAATTCAGATTGGAATGGATGACATTGATAGTCCAAGTGGAGGATGTACTACTCACTTTGCCAGTATAATTGTAGAAAACCTCAATGATCTGAATGTAGAGTGGACTGATTATCCAAATCTCATTCGTCTAAACCCGGGAATACCTTATAGAACTAGAGGAAATGGTGCTGTAGCGCTTCGTTTTCTGACCGACACTGTAGATGTGGACTCTATTATTCCTATGATTCAAAAGCTCGTTCATAGCTATGTGGAAAAAGAATATCCGAATACAAATCCAGGAGTTGTTTTTCTTGAGGATGAAGTGCCCAAGCAAGTGAAACATATCTCAAAACTTGCACTGTGGCGCGTCGTTCCTACTGAATTGGTCCAACGAGCAATTGAAACATGCAGAATATCCCATTACGCGAGGGGTAACAGAAGAGGGCTCATTGGAGCTCTATCTGCAGTAGCTAATATGCTTCAAGAAGATCATACATACGAGTACATAGCCTATCGAGCCTTAAGTGACTGCAAAAACGAGCGAGGCGTTGATGTTGGTTCAGTTCTTGCAATGGATAAAGAGATGGGGAATCGCGTCTTCTCCAACGTGGATCCATCAACGAACAGGATATTGATCGAGCCTCATGGTCCAGATCCAGTTCTTTTTGGAGTCCGTGGGGAATCAGCAGAGTCTGTCATCGAAGCCGGTCAACAAGTCAAGAGCGAACAGAATATTGACAGATGGATGGTGTTCAGATCAAATCAAGGAACAGGTGAACACCTGAAACATAAAGTTGAGATAAAGAATCTAAGACCATACATGGCGGCAATAGTAAAAGGCAGAGTAGAATGTGAACCTAGAATGATTGAAGGGGGTCATTGCATCTTCACCATTATTGATGAGGGCGAGAAGATAGATTGTGCCGCCTATGAACCCTCCGGCGATTTTCGAGAAATGGTAATGAAATTGAAAGTGGGTGATCTAATTTATGTCCACGCGGGAGTACGTCCTGCGTCCAGAACACATGGACTAACTCTCAATTTGGAAGGTGTAGAGGTTGTTGAGCTTGCAGATATATCTGAGTTCTCAAATCCCATCTGTCCTCAATGCGGTAAAAGAATGAAAAGTGCAGGAACAGGGAAGGGGTTCAAGTGTGTAAAATGTGGCCATCGTGATAGAAAGGTTACTAGATTCAAAACGCCACTTAGGAGAGAGCTCCGCATTGGATTGTATCTACCACCTTTGAGAGCTCAGAGGCATCTAACAAGACCTCTAACACGAGCTAGTAAAACAAATTATGCCATACCGGATAATCTAGTTTCTAAATGGTACCATCTCTGAAAGGAGAATATTGATTATGATTTAACTGACTACACTCTGCGGCCTCGACGACCACCGGGCTTTCTTGTGCCATCATGAGGCATTGGTGTCACCTCATCAATGATTCCAATTCGTAGTCCAGCTCTGCTTAGTGCACGTATTGCAGCCTGTGCTCCTGGGCCAGGAGTCTTAGGACCATGTCCACCAGGAGCTCGTACTCTAATATGGATACCATAAATGCCCTTGTCCTTGGCCTCACGTGCTGCTTGGAAAGCAGCCTGCATTGCCGCATGAGGAGATGACTCATTCCTATCAGCTTTGACCATCATACCACCAGAATATCTAGCAAGCGTTTCAGCACCTGTAATATCCGTAATCATAATGATAGTGTCGTTGTATGATGCATATATGTGAGCGACACCCCACTTATCACGATCATCCTTACTCATCAATCTCATCTCCTTCTAAGTCAATGTCTTCATTGGTCACGGGTTCTTTTTCTTCATGTCTTCCAGGACGTTCAAACTCTTCAGATTCTTCAACGCGCGCAGCAGAGGCACGTATGGCAGCATCTGATGCAGCTATCCTTGCAGGATGGGAAGCATCATTTAGCGAAGATTTGGAGGAATATTGAATTCTGTCTTCTTCAGCCACAGTGACAATTCGTTGAGGTGTATCTACTCTTGCTGTATCTAGTGCTATATGACCATGAGTCACAAGTTGTCGTGCATGATGCATTGAACTCGCAAGTCCTTTTCTAAAAACAACAGTTTGCAACCGTCTCTCGAGTAGATTCTCCATAGTGAGGTCAAGCACGTGGTCAAGAGTTGGTTCAGTAGTGAGAATTCCAAGACGGGCGAGTTTGTCGACTAGCTCACGTTCTTGTTGCTGCCTTTCAGACACTGGTAAAGCCAACAAATTACGAGCTTGTCTACGATAGTTTGATAGTTCTGTTCTATGCTTCCATAGCTCTTTCTTGTTCCTCAGCCCATAGATACCAACCATCTCTAGCTCTTGTTCAAAACGATCAGTGTCAAATGGTTTCTTGGGAGCTACGTACTTCTTTTTCTGCTTGCGCGGATCACCCATCATTCATTCCCTCGACTATATTTTCTTTCTGGAAACTCCTACAGCCATTCCACCGCGCCCAGTTGTCCTTGTATGCTGACCTCGTACTCTTAAGCCAAGTGAGTGTCTCACACCTCTCCAAGACTTTATTCTACGGAGTCTATCTATATCATTTCTATGAGCAAAATCAAGATCAGAACCAGTCAAGTGTAGCATCCTTCCGCTCATTCTATCTCGGGGTCGATTAAGGTACCAGTCAGGAAAATCAGAGGCTATTGGATCCTTGATTATTTTCTCAATTCTCTTTATATCAGCATCCGTAAGGAAGCCAAGTCGTCTTGAAGGATCCATTCCCAACTTTTGGATTATTGAACGGGATAACCTAAGGCCAACTCCTTTGACGCGAGTAAGGCCTTGTAGCAAGTTCTCTTGCCCATCAATGTCGCTTCCCGACAATCTAATAATATGTCTATAATCTTCGGACATGGTATAAAACCTCATCTGACTGGTCTGAGGCGTGTTCGCGTCTTGGAGATGCCTTATAACACTTACCATCAAGCCGCGGTTTTTGTTCGTGAACCTTTAGGTTGGTGGTGTTCAAATGTTGATGGACTGGAATAGTTGTTAGAGATGAATAAATTGGATAGGAATTGTTCAACATTTCGGGAACCAAATATCACTCCATCGATTCTTACTGGTATCCCAGATTGCTTGCATAATATGATTCGAGAGAACATAGAGAGATCTGCAGAAAAAAGACCATCTATTCTAGTTTCAAGTAATACCCTAGCAAATCGATTTATCTTGGAACGGTGGGGAATCCGATCATCACAACGCAGGCGCTACAAGAATCTCTATAGCAAGATTCGACAGCATTGCCGTGCAATATTCCGAAACTATCTCGCACGTGGAAAGCTGGCTTTGAAAGATCAGCAGGATGAGAAAGTTGTCGGCGTTTTCAAGTTCGATGAGGTTCGGGGAAACCTGATTCTTGGATTTGTACTGTCTTATGGATACTTAGATTTGAGATAGGGTTCTGATGATATGTGAATTTACTTCATTCTTTTAGCAGCTGTTTCATATTCTAAATTTTAAAGCGCAAATCCGATTATTGAGTCAACAACAAGATTAACCCGATTGGATGTTCGCACTTCTATAAAGACCGACAAGATTCAGCACAATTGACACTCCAGTCAAAGCGCCCACTATAAAATCTACAACTGATCCTTGACCAATAAATCGGTCAATCAGAAGAGCTGCAGCAAGGCAAATACCTCCAAGGGGAATTAAATATCCAGTTTTTTTAGCCACCAATCATAATCACCGGAAGTTTATACTCATGTCACATTAAAGGCAATTAGTTCAGAGCAAGAATTTTAGTGGCGCCTGGGATGAGATTTGAACTCATGCCTCCCAAAGGGAGAGCAGCTAACCGTTCGATGGATGGTCAAATAACCGCCGTCTCCAGGCTGCCGCCGTCGCCGCTTGGCTACCCAGGCTTCATTTGGTCTTGAGATTTAGTTTAGATTTAAGGGTGACGATGTCGAGTCTGATTGTAGGGATTCTTAACCTAGATTGGAAATATTGAGAAGGACATTTCCCCAACATAATTGATACTCATCATTTCTTTAACACGATCAGCTTCATGTGTATGTCCTAGCACCCATGCGAGCTTCACAAGTGCCGCCTCAGAGGTCATATCATATGCACTCATAGCTCCAACATCCATCGCTGCTCGACCAACTTCATAGATGGACAAGTCTGCTTGCCCGAAAGCGCATTGTGAGCTTACAACTACAAAGCACCCTTGATCAATTGCCTGGAGAATCCCACCCGTCAGTGCATTTTCATCAGTTGGAACATTTCCAGAACCAAAACCTTCAATGATTATTCCATGATAGCCCATGTCTACAATTCTAGCTAGAGTCTGTGGAGGAAGTCCGGGAAAAACCTTCAGAAGGAAGACGCGATCATCCAGACGATTGTCGAATCTGGGTACAAGACTATGATCACGCTTTTTCCTATTATCATAGAGAATGATATCACGAGCCAAAATACCAATAGATGAAGGATCCATTGAGTCAAATGCATCATAGGAGTTCACTCGTACCTTCTTAGCTCGCGTGGCACGATGAATTTCTCCATTGAACACAATGCAGGTCTCACCCAAATCACCAAAAGACGCGACTCGAATTGCATCAAGAAGGTTTCTGGGTCCATCGCTCCAAGGGATGGATGCAGGAATCTGGGCACCGGTAAACACAATCGGTCTGCCAAAGTCTTGGACCATAAAACTAACAGCAGCTGCTGAGTAAGTCATTGTATCAGTTCCATGCGAAACAACAATGCCATGAAGGTCAGGTATCTCTTCATTAATTTCGTTTATAGCACTAGAAAGTTCCTGCCAATGGTGAGGCTGCGCATTTGCAGAGTCTAATTGGAAGAGCTCTTTTTTGATGACTTCGATATTGCTCATTCCTTTCGGAAGTCTTTCAAGTAGCTCTTCAACTGATAGACCTGGCCGAAGTGCTTGAGTGCTTGGGTCGTAGATGCTTGATATGGTCCCACCTGTTGTGATAAGGCAAATCTTGATGTTTTCTTCTGAAACCATTGTGTTGTACCCACACCAGTGTCGTGAAAGGAGATTTATCCATGTTGTGATAATGTGTTTGAAAGGGTGATTGAAATTGTATGACCTGACTGTGATTGGTGGAGGTCCAGCAGGTGCAACATGCGCACGACAAGCAGCTGAAGCAGGATTAGATGTGGTGTTACTCGAGAAAGCACATCACCCTAGAGAGAAACCATGTGGAGGGGCTCTCGGGCCACAAACAGTTCGAAACCTAGACTTTGATATTTCAAATGTGATTGAATTTACATTTCATGCTGCTCTGGTATTTACACCATCTATGAGAAAGGTCATGCTGACGAGTGATGGGCTCACAGGACATTTGGTGACTCGTAGTAAGTTTGACCACCTTCTCCTTCAGAAAGCAGCAGAAGCTGGCGCTGAAGTAGTCCAAGGTACAGAGGTTGTTGGACTAGAACAAACGCGTTCTGGAATTAGAGCATTATCAGTCGGAGACTCATACAAATCGCATTTTCTTGTGGGAGCAGATGGAGTAAATGGTATTATCGCGAAAGAGCTTGGGATTCGTTCAAAATGGGCTCCTGATCAAATAGCGCTTTGCATTTCTGCGGATGTTCCAATGAGTCAAAGCGATTTGAAATCAGCAACGATTACACATGAGTCTAATGGATCACCAGTAATTGAGCTGTATTTCAATCTGCTATCTTGGGGCTATGGATGGTGCTTTCCCAAGAAAGATGGGTTCAGCATTGGAATTGGTTGTCGTATGGACAAACAAGAGAATCTTCAACAAAGTTGGGAGAGATTAATAGCAACAATCGAAAGTGAAAGAGGAATAGATATTGATACCTCAAATAGAGTGTCGTACAGAGTTCCATTCGGAGGAAATTCAATTCGTTGTATCGCAAGAAGGAGTATGTTAATTGGAGACGCGGCGGGCTTAGTGTCTCCACTAACTGGAGAAGGAATATCCTATGCAATCCAGTCAGGAAAACTTGCCGCAAAAGTAGCTTCTGAAGCAGTCGAGATGAAATCACCGTTTCATGTTGCTAAGTATGATGACCAACTGAATAAGACAATTGGACAAGAGCTCGTAGACACTAGGTGGATATCTGGGATTTTACACAAATCGAAAAAACACACGGATTTATTTTTTGAGATCGTTGATGAGGACCCTTTGATGATGAAGTATGTGACAAATATAGTATCACGTATCAGTACATTGTCAGACTTAAGAGTCCAGATTGTAAAACGAATGCTCTCAAAACATCCTCTAAAATCCATTAGACTGGGACTGAAAGGTTAGCTCAATTATCAGGTGGATTCATGACCACTGCTGAGCCATCCTTGTGTAGATTTATCCGCATATTGTCACGTGCTAGGACTGAGTTTGAAAAGACTGAAATTGCTTCTCCAATGATATCTACGCCATCATAATATCTGGGACTATAGTGTGTCAACACCAGTAATTTCACATCTGATTCTTTTGCAAGACTGGCAGCTTCAGCCGCAGTCGAATGGCCTCTCTCTTCAGCAAGATTTGCATGTTCTGATGTATACATAGCTTCACATATCAGAATATCAGCTCCATTTGCAGCTTGCTTCAGTTCATCACATGGTCTTGTGTCTCCAGAGTAGACAATCTTCAGAGGCTTTGGACTGGGCTCGGTCACGTCCTTTGAAGAAATTCTTCGTCCGTCATCAAGGTCTACTGATTCACCAGAAGCCAGCGCTTTCCATAGAGGTCCTTGAGGGACACCACGCTCTTCTGCTTTAGATGGAAGAAATTTCCCAGTGGTCCGAGCCCATTTAATTTCGTATCCAAGTGCATAACCACGATGGTCGACCTCAAAAGCTCGAACTGAAAGATCCTGTATTCGAAAAATCTCACCAGGACCGATTGCATGAACAGCCGCTTCAAAAGTAGTTCCGAGATTGATCGTAGACTGACTTACCTTGACGTATTCAATAAGCTCTTGTGGTCCGTAAATATTCAATGATTCTATCCTACCGAGCAGGGAGAATCTCAATAAAAGACCTGGCAGACCGAGTACATGATCAGCATGAACATGAGTCACAAAAATAGCCATCTTTTTGTTGAGCCCTAGCTGCGCCTTCTCGTATTGTCTTTGGACATCTTCACCTGCATCGAAAAGAAGCACCCACCCTTCGTAACGAATTGCTATAGCTGGATGGTTTCTTTTTTCAGTTGGGATTGACCCACCAGAACCTAGGAAGACTATCTCAATCATATGTCGCTCGATAAAAAGACAGACACCGTACAAGATTAGGGTTGTGTCAATAGACACTCATGCCAAGTCGAGAGGAATATCAGAAGGAGACGCCTCTCTTCTTACCACACTATAGGTCAAAGCATCAAAGTATTTCGAAACATCCCATTTCCAACTGTCACTTCTTCTGTCATACATATTAGCAACTTTCGTTGATTGACCTGTCCCTGCTGCTACGACATGGGCACTGTAATCATGGATTTTTGAGGTCTCATCGTTGAGTACTTCTATCAAATCACGACTGGAGCCTCCAGGTAGAGCAGACACAAGTAGGACTTTTTTCTCTGATGAATCCTCAATATTCTGAATTCTGCTTTGGTATGTAATTGGTAGATGATTCCATGCTGTAATGATGTCGCCCGCACATTCAGGACTGAGGAAAGAAACTACTCTGTCACTAAGACGAGGGATATTGACTCTAGTCCTTGGTAAGACCACTCGTTTCTTGATAATCTGAGATCGTTTTCTAAAAGCTGTGGAAGCTGATAGTCCTGTAGAAGCCACAATATCATTTCCTGTACTATCATAATCATCAACAAGAGCATCAATTATCTTAACATCTGCATAGGTGAAACTGTTAGGTGCACGCGGAGAAGTAGTAGCAACATCAGCCAATAATAGTGGGTCACCACCTTTCCGTAACATTAGACGAAAGTGAAGCAAGTCAAGAGTCCAGCCATCTTGAGAATTGAAGTATCGTCCGCTAAAGAAGGGTCTTCCATCTGAGAGGGACCAAACAGAAACGCTGCCTGTGCTCCCTCGAAAAGATCGTATTGTATCCAGAAGTTCACTCCTTTTTTTATGGGGTATTGTAGCAACAACTAGGACTAAAGGGGAATAACCATCAACCATGAGAGTCTTTTGTACATAAGGACCAGAGAGAACCAAGGATGGAGATTCAAAAATAATAAGCACACGTTCAAGTCCAAGTTTGCATGTGTTCAACATACCAACTGTTCGCAAGACCCCAGATTCGCTAAGTCGTTTTTGAGCTCGTCTTGTCTGAGCATAGCTCAACCCTGAGTTTTTGGCTAGCTCATTCAAGGCTACACCTGGATTCTTGATAGCTGTTTCAAGAAACGGAAGCTCCGTCTTCGACAGACGGGATATATTGTCTTCCCAAAGCTGTACAATAAGACTCATGACATCCCTCTGAGAGATGATTGAAACACCACCAAGATTGACAACTTCTTCTAGTCGTCGTGTTAAGAGGGAGTATAGACTTCCTCTGTAAGAAGTGACCATTGAACGTAGTAATTCGAATTCCGCGTCAGTTTGAAAAACTTGGAGTTGACCACCATCTTCAAAGGTCCTTACAAGGCGTAAAATCGCTGTTGCACTTGGTGAGAGTTTGTTTTCAAAGGTTGGACCTCGGTCCTCACTCATTACTGTTTCATCCTGACCTTGGGTGTCGAATTCTGGCTGAGTCACAATAAAGCCTCACAGACTCTGTTCTAAAGGCTAGTAATACCTATGTTAAGAAGTATTGAGGATAGCATAAAAGGCCGTCAAAGTGGCATACTATCCTTCCAGAGAGACTCAAAGTAACTACTACTCATCGCAGCAAAAATGGCGTGAGAAGAATAGATACCCAGGAATTCATCGCCCTCATTTCCACCAGCCAGCATAATCAAAGTGTCTTTGTGATCAACTACGAGGCCAGCTCCAAAGACACGGTCTCGTGTTCTAACTTCAAACTTTTTTGGAATAATATCCTTCAAAACGTCTGTAATTGATGAGGTCAGAATTCGTACCTTTGCTTTGACATGAAGGACACGTTCAACAACCGTATCCACATCTTCAGCTGAGAGATCAAAGGAAGGAAGAGAGAGAAGAACCTCTTCTTTGGCATTATCAAGCATCTCCATTGCTTTAGCAAGGATTGAGGCACGACCGTGAACAACCCAAACATCACGGGCTGTTGCCTTTGTTTCCTTTTCGAATAACGGTTGTAGTTCTTCAACTACAACTCTGCTTGATTCTTTAAGTCGATCTTCCCAATCAAGGCGAATAAGACGCATGACCTCTGTTGGAGCTTTAGCAATGTATGTAGTGGGTCTACCTTTCCTTACTTGGATAAACTGCTTCTCTTCCAATCGACCTAACACATCATAGATTCTTGAGTAAGGGACTTTCGATTTCGTTGACACATCAGAAGCACCCATCTGACCTCCAGCAACAAGTACTAGATATGCGTGGGTTTCGTATTCTGTAAGACCGAGCTGCTTCAATGCCTTAAGGGTTGCTTCACTCACTGACATCATCATTCAACCATAGAGCACAGTTTCTTCCGTCTTAAGGCTTGCCAAGAGAAGAAGTGTACCACTTCAAGAACTCTTCAAACGCCCTTGTTCTATGAGAGATGCGCACCTTTTCTTTGAGAGTCAGTTCAGCATATGTCTTTGAAAATCCATTGGGAACAAAGATTGGATCATATCCAAAACCTTCTCGTCCAGCAGGTTCGTAGGCAATAGTTCCAGACATTGAACCAACGAAGGATTCTAAGATTCTATCGTCACAATATCCCACAGCTGTCATGAACTTTGATGTACGTTCCGTTTTACCTTTCATAAGTTTGAGAATTCCTTCATACCCTATTGATTTGAGTACAATTGCAGCATATGGACCAGGGAACCCATTGAGAGAATCAACGAAAAGTCCTGTATCATCCACCACAACTGGTCGTCGAAGGGTGTCAAAAGCTGTTTTCGCAGCTATACGAGCAATCTTTTCGATGCTGTCGGACTGAATCTCATGTTTCTCGATGGAAGTGGTTTCGAAATCTACATCATATTTTTTGAAGAGGGGGTTTAGCTCCTTGAGTTTGTGTTGGTTTTGTGTTACAAGGACAAGCCTATCCTTTGACATAGGCTATGACCTCTTTCATTATCTTGTAGGAAGACTTGACTTTCTCCAGGTTGAACATTCCTGAAGCGTTCCACATAATGCAATGTTCGAGTCCTTGTTTCGCAAAATCCTCAAGCAGTCCAATCATAGTTTCTGTACCTCCATACATGAAGAAATCCTGCATGATTTCTAGTGGTACTTTTTCAATGGCATCTAATATGGTCTTTCTGTCATACCCCATGGGAATATAATCTGTCAATGAGTGGAAATCATCTCCGAACGGATGGTCATAACCAAGACGCTTCCAATAGACATCAGGATGGAGGAGTGCAAAAGCCTTAGCAAGCGGAGTGTTCATCATTTTCTCACATTCTGCTGGGTCTTCATCCAAGATACACCAGTTCCATAATGCAGCGGTGAAAGGACCAGTTCTGTCGAGCTTCTTCCTATGGTTTTGAATCTCCCTCAGGCGCTCGCCATAAGCACCGGGATTCAGGTCTGTTGGAATCCATCCATCACCATATTCAGCAGTCAATTTGAGCATCTTAGGACCCATGGCAGCTATCCAAATTGGTGGAGGTTTTCCATCCTCCGCAGGTCTTAGTGACATGACCGCGTCTTTCAGTTTCCAATATTTTCCATCATAGTCAAATGGTTCATGAGTCTTCCAGACCATTCTGATAATCTCGAGAGCTTCACGGAGTTTTCCAACTTGTCCTGAGTATTTCAGACCATAAGGTTCTATATTCTCAATCTCTCCAGCTCCAATGCCAAGAACTGTTCTTCCTCGACTTATGTGGTCGAGAGTGAGAAAGGTCTGTGCGAGGAGGATTGGATGACGCCGCAAAGGTTCAGTGACTGAAGAAATAAGCTGTACATTCTCAGTGATCGCTGCACACGCACTCATGATGGCGGATAGTTCGAAGTAAGTGTGAGGTGACTGTTGGAAAAGAGCCAATGGTGTGATATCAGGTGTCCAGATACTCTCAGGGACAAATCCTGCAAAATGATCTGGGAAAGCCATACTGTCATATCCTAGTGAGTCAATGAGCTTTGCATTCTTCAGCGCGTTGTCCCAAGGAGGTAGAAAGGGACCTGGCGCGCCTATTTTGATGTCATGTATATCAACCACTTAGTCGCACGTCTCCGCAAAGTGAATGAGGACCTTCTTAACTTTTTTAAAGTCCTCCAAATGCATGAATTCATCCAATCCATGGTAATTGTTATCGTCTCTTAGTGTTCCGTAACACACCGTTGGTATTCCATGAGAAGTGAAGTAATGACCATCATTTCCTCCCAGATCAGCTGCGATTTTTATATCTGGATCAACAATATCTTTGACAGCGTTATGGAATGCTTTGACATACTTATTCTCAGGGTCTGATCCCCAACCAGCATGTTTGGTCTTGAACTCAAGCGACGCCTCGACAAAGGTTTCTTCCTTTGCCGTTTCAAAGAAGTCCTCGATGTCTTTGACGACTTCATCCACATCTTCCTCTGGTATGGTTCGACAGTCAAAGGATATGTCGGCTTTGCCCGGAATGGTATTGGTTTTACTACCAGCATTGTAGACTGTCATTGAGAATCGACCCCAGAGTGTTCGATGGGGACTCCCAGGAGGTGCGGGTAGATTTGACTCTACCTTTCGTCTAATATCTACATAGTCCAACATGACCTGCATCAGCGGAATGGAGAGATGAATAGCATTTGCGAACTTGAATGGATATCCAGCATGACCTTGAGACCCACGAACCGTCATTGTACCAGCGATAACACCACTTGCACCTGTACTGACATATTCAGGACCTGAATCTACAACAATACCAAAATCACCCTCTATCTTCGGAGGGCCATTCATTAGATAATCAATCCCCCAAACACCACCAATCTCTTCATTTGGACTGATCAGAATCTTCCAATTGACCTTCGATGTACCCTTCTTAATTAGCTCCTTCGCAGAGCTGACTGCAGCAACGATGTTACCTTTATTGTCACTTGCACCACGACCATATGCTTTCCCTCCTTCAATCGTCAGCTCGAACGGAGGTTTTTTCCATTCGTCAGTTTCTCCAGCTGGGACAACGTCATAGTGAGTGCAGAGCAATATCGTGGTTTTAGCACCAGTATCCATTGTTGCGACCACATTGGGTTGTGGTATCCCCTCATGCATTGAATCAAATACCTCAACCTCGAGACCTGCTTCTAGACAGTATTTCTTTATCACTTCAGCACAGACTGCATAGTTCTTCTTTTCATCACTGTTAGTGTCCAATTCAACAATCTCTCGAAGGAATTGTTCTTCCCATTTATCCATCACAGCTCATCTCCGATGTGTATTGCATATAGAGCTAATGTCACTCATATTATTTCTGGCAGGTCTGACAATAGTTGGTCCTGAATCGATTTGCAGAAACTTCAGACACTCGGCCACCGCAGAGAGGACAAATTTTGCCACCTCTATTGTGAACCATAAGGAAATCCCTTTTCTCTATTGAAATCTCATCAAGAGACCTTTCTGCGAGAATATCCCGAATTCGAACCAGGACTTTTTTCATCGCACTGTAGAGATTCTCAACCTCACTGGAAGTCAGACTGGACCGTTTTCGGAAAGGTAAGATTCCAGCGTAAAGTAGAATCTCATCAGCATATGCGTTCCCTATACCTTTCACAAATCTTTGATTCCTAAGAACATTCTTGATTTGTCCGTTGTGACGTTTGAGCCGCTCTTGGAACACATTAAGTGTTAGGGTTGGGTCTAAAGCTGAGGGTCCTCTCTCTTCAAAGTCCGCAACCCTCGAATAATCGCCTTTGTCAACGAGATATATCCGACCCATTTTCTTTGCATCAGAATACCAAAGTGTCAAGTTGTCGGAATGAATAGACACCATATCATAACTTGTAGGCTTCTTGAACCTTGAAATCATCCTAAGTTTCCCCGTTAACATAAGGTTCAGCACAAGATCATAATTGGTAAGAGAAAAAACCAAGAACTTGCCATCTGCAGCTATAGATTCAAAGGTTTCTCCAACTGATTTTGCCTTAAATTCATCAATGGGTAGTCCGTGTACAACTATATGATTATGAACCATAATCTTCTTGATGGTTAGACCTACAAGATGGGTTGTTAATCTTTCAGCAATAATCTCTAGTTCTGGAAGTTCTGGCATCTTCTCACCAAAGTCCAGTTTTCATGAACATATAATGATAAGACAGTTTTGCATCCACTAATCGCAATGACCAAAAGGCACTGCTCGTATATAAGCAGACAAACAAAGTAGTGAAGGAACATGAACCATCACCAGAGAATCATTATAGCTGTTACTCTCACCTTTGTGATTACTTTTTCAATAGGATTTGTAACTGAAAATATCCGTCAGTCAATGACGTTCGTCTGGTCTATCGAGGGTGGTGATGAATTCATTTTTGATGTTAAAGTCATTGGGAATACGATAATTAATTCTACAGTTCTTCCTCCACCATTCATAGAAATGAATAACACCCAAATCCGTGTTGAAGTGTTATCACTTCCAAATGTTTCAATCATATTTTACGCTCAAACATTTCTTGAAAACATAGTAGAATACACGAAAACAAGATCCGAGTTCTCAAATGGATCTGTTTTACCATCCGGGATAGGGGCCACAATCAATAGACACATCTCATACTGTATTCTCCCAGTTGGAGGATGGTTTCACCTTGACTCATTCTTTCCAAATCAAAGAGATCAACCTTCCATGATGCACGAGTCCTATCTCTCTAGATTTCAGAGAAACCTCTTCTATTTTGGCTACAGCGTCAATGAAACCTATGAGGCGCAAGAGTGGCATGGAATCCTAGACTTGGAAACTGGAGTTCCACAAATAGTTTCATTCTGGTTTTTCCGTACAAGTCAAGCACTGACATATTGGTACAACCTGACTATGAGTCTTTTAACATAGAACGGTTTTCAGAAACCAATCAATACTATATCAGACTTTTATTTATACATGAATACGATTTTGGGTTTCATAGGAGAGGTGTTCTATGCAAGAACCAGTTGTGTTTCATATTCAGAAAGGTAGACTCGTAAAAATGAAAGATCCAGGTGCTTTTGGACGAGGTGACTGCTATCTTGTCGATGATGGAATGAAGATCTATCTATGGATTGGTCCCAAGTCCACAGTTGATGAGAAGTTCCTAACAGCTGCAGCAGCGGTCATGACTGACCAATCACGTGAAGGAAAAGCGGATATTGACCGAATTGATGGAGGAGATGAACCTGCCGAATTTAAAGAGCTCTTTGACGACTTCAGACTAACTGATGAAGACACTGAAGGCATCCTGAGAAAAGTCCAGATGGAAACTCATGAGCATAAGCTCTGGCGAGTTCATCGTGAAGGTGATGAGACCTTCTTTGCAGAGGTCAACCTAAACAAGAATTCCCTAAAGAGTGATGATGTTTACCTTCTTGATGCATGGGATGACATATGGGTCTGGCGAGGAAAGGATGCAACAGCTCGTGAGAAGTTCGATGGAAACATCCTAGCTCGACGTTACGACGCTGAACGTGTCGGAGTACAAGAGATTGAGATTATTGAGGAAGGACAGGAACCAGAGGAATTCTTCAAGTCATTCCCGTAAAAGAGATTATACTAACCTGTAGTGACCCGGGCGTGGTTCGTAGAGGATACCACTGTCTTTCATCCGCGCAAGGGTTTCTGCAGCAATATGACGTTCAACACCTGCTTCTTCTGCGATCTGGATAAGTGTGGGTCCCAAGGACCCACTTTTTCCTGTATCTAGTTTCTTGATTGCCTTTAATACGCTAGTGTTGAATTTATCAATTCGGCTCTCTTTACCCCACTCTTTCTCAACACCCTCTTTCAACTCAGTGAGTTCTATAAACTCCTTAAGAGCTGGCTCAAGGATTTGATTCCATGCGTGTTTCAGATCTTTAGCATTCACCTTTTCCTTCCAAAATGCTCGTGCTGATGAACGTGCAAGTCTTAGAGTGCTAAGTGGTCGTCCAAGAGCATCTGCATCCAGTAAATGCCCTCGTGCTAGAACCCTCTCTTCAAAGCCAAAGCTCTCTCTTAGGGCGTCCAACCTTGACAATACATACTCAGTACCAGCATCAATACTACGTTTGTCAACTTCAGGGGTTAGCATTTGGAATGTTATTGCAGATTTTAGAATAGGTAGTCGCAAATCAGCTGGGTTTCCAGTTTCAACCCAGAAATCTTCAGATGCCAAAGCTAACGGAACATCTGGGAGAAATGCTGTTTCAGTTTCTGTCATCGTACCAAGGGAGACCTCTCTATATCCTGAGGGGTCTTTACGCTGTACACAGATCTGATGCATCCTATTGATTGAATACGATCCAATATCGAAACGCCAGAGACGTGGTGCTTTGACTTTGAGTCCCTGAATATTTCTGAATACTGGCTGTCGCTTCTTCATGGCAGGAGGGAGAATATTCCTGATGAATGACAATAAACGTCGAACTTGAACTTGGGAGGCAATGGCTTGAATGCCAGTAGTTAATCCGCCGATACTGTCTTGATAGGGAGGGCTAGAAACAAAGAGACGAGTAAAGACCCTTTTACTGGCTTCGCCCATTCCAACTTTCTCAAAAAGGAGATCAGAGATCTCCTTGATATTCAAAGGAGGGCGAATCTCTGAAACAAAATCCATCGGTAATGAATTCCAACTTTCTGCTGCAATTGCTCGAAGGATTGTATGGGATTCTTGAAGAGGCCTTGGTGCTGCTACACGAGAACCTACCACTTCAATGTAAGCCCCATCTGGAGGTAACTCGCGGTCTCTTTCAAAGAAGATAAACTCTCCATCAATCAACCAAGGACTGGGGCTAAGAAGTACCAAGGTGGTATCTCGAGTGTGGTGAACGAACCCACGATATCTGTATAGGCGGGCAGTTTCTTTTTCCCTGAACTGCTTAAACAGCAGTGATTCCCATCGTGTAAATTCGGTTCCGAATTGTCGGGTATAGAGGTCACTGATACTTGTGGCATCTGCAAGCTTGTCACGCACAGATCCGTGACGTTCCAACAGCTCCTCTACGTCCATGTCAATCAATCTCTCTTTCCCGAGTGTTTACGTTTCTTCTCTCTACGAGTGTACTCACGATATGCCTTGGGATATATCTCCGCAAGCTCCTCAATTGCTGGGAGCCGTTCATTGTATGGAATATATGATTCTCCTTGTTTAGCTTTAGCAATTTCTTTCTCTAAAAGAGGTCGAAGCTTCTTATTGATTTCATATCCAATGAAATGGCGATAGTTCATTTTGGCGGCTACTGCGGTGGTGCCATTACCCATGAATGGGTCTAACACAACATCGCCAGGTTTTGAGGAGAAATCAATGCATTTTGAAACAACCTCAAGTGGTAGAGTTGTTGCATTCTTGGTAAGACCCGTGCGATACTGCCGCTTTACTGACCAAACATCCTCCGGGTAGTTTTCTATCTTGTTGAAAAAGTACTTCCGTGGATTCTTGACAAGAAGCACTATGTGATAGTGACTTGTAACAAATCGTTTCTTAGTATATACTCCAAAAGGGTAGTGCCAAATAAGATGATTAAGAGTCACAAGACCAGCATCTCGAGCACCATGAAGCACAGCGTCAAGATTTGTCCAACCACTGAAAATATAGGCGGATGATTCAGGTTTCATAATCCGGGGTAGCTCAGCAAGCCATCTACAAGTAAACTCATGATAGGACTCATCTGTTTCTTCATATCCCTCGATGACCAAGCGTTCATCTCTATTATAAACACTACTCTTGCCATCAAATGAAATCCCAAAAGGTGGGTCTGCAATAACCAGATCTATTGACTCATCGGGAATTTCTTTCATTCCCACAATACAGTCTTCGTATTTGATGATATCCAATTTGATTTTTGAGAATATTGACTCAGTTTTCGCATAGAGGCGTTTAGCTTCATCTCTAGACCAATCGAATGTTGGTTTGAAGTAGAACTCCGCGAGATTTGGGATATACCGTTTACTGCGTCCCTTCTTCTGTTCACCCTTCTCTTCTCGATCAGTATTCGTGGTCATGTGCAGACTCACAATGATGTACGAGTCGATTCTTCTTAAGACTAGTCATTTTTTGTACTTGCTACAATCAAATCACAGTATATCTGAGGGATCGACTCCTCGAGATATTGCACGTTTTGTCATCCAGTCAAGAGTATTGGTTGGTTGTTCGGGTTTGTTGGGAGATTCATCACGAACAAGCTCAAGCGCACCTTCAGGACAAACGACCGCACATACACCACATCCAATGCATCTATTCTTGTCAACGTTGCACACATCTTCAGTAACACTAAGTGCGTCAAACTGGCATCTGTCAACACATGTTTCACAGGCTGTGCAAAGATCAGCATTCACAGTCATAATGAAGTCGGTCTTGATGTACTCGCGAGGATGTTCAAGCTTCTCGACGCCTCTGAGAACACCACAACAGCATGTGCAGCAGTTACATATGAAGGTCCGTCCAGATTGCACATTGTAGGTACAATGAATAAGCCCAGCTTCTTCAGATTCTCTAAGAAGTCTGAGTGATTCCTCTTTAGTGATGGCTTTTGTGAGCTCGTCATCATCGTACGCATTCTCCTTGTTTGGAGCGAATGCGAGGCAGACTGATCTTGGAAAGTCGCAACCTTCACCAATCAAGTCCTTCTGCTTCCTGCAGACACATTCCCGAACTCCCCAAGAAGCAGAAGATTCAATCAACTGTTCAGCTTTCTCAAGACTGTGAATCTCTAGCTCCGTACTCACACTTTGATTGACTGGAATCACTTGAAAAATGACTGGTCTAGTTTCGACAACCTTCCTGAATCCAGTCTCATTTTGAAAATACTGCTCGAGGATTTGAGCAAACTCCTCATCCATCCTGTTCAATTGCTCCTCATATATACCAACAGCAAAGGGCATCAAACCGTATTTTCTAGCCCCTGCGCTCTTTGACATCCAAGAGCTAATCTGACCCTTCTTATGCATCGAGTCAAGAAACTTCTCTAGGTCGTCTTTTGGACGACTCAATCGATTGCTTATCTCATCCAAAGTTTCGCCACTAAGTTTCAGCTGACTAGCAAGTTCAGCCTCCTCAGCAGTGAATACCCACTCGAGTATTCTAAGATGAGATCCATCTTTCGCTGGTGGAAACCCATTTGGAATCTTGTCAAGTACAGCAGCGAGTTTCTCATATGGATTCATTGTCATCACAATTCCATTGACATTGTACAAACCACTGATAACCCTTCTGTTATTCAGGACATTGGAGCTTAATTCCGAGTGGACTGAGTTCTTCGTTGACCGTTTCTACTATATTTACACACTCAAACCCTTTCCCAATCAAAATATGGGCTAGAGATTGTTGAAAGGGTGGAAGAAATGGGATTTCACTAGCAGCAAGTATCTCGTTATAGGCATCCTTTACACGAGGCTCAGTCAGGCAATTCTCTAGTTCATCAAGAGTCGTCCGTGTTTCTAGAAGCATTAATCCAATTTTTTTGAGAAATGCATCTTTTGGAACATTAACAGAGGGACCGAATAAACGCTCAACATTTTTCTTAAACCAGACTTGCATTCTGTCCACACCGTATGCTGGGAGAACTATTGGTGAATCACCTTCTTTTTCTGGAGCAATGATTCTAATTAGACCGCGTTTTTCAGCTGAGAGGACAAAGTCAGAGAAGCGTCTGTAACCAATCTTGTCGGTTTCCAATCCACGTTCTCGAAGCTCAATTCCCAGTTCCATAAGAGTGAATGGCGGCCCCACATTGAGCCGCTCTTCTGCAACTTCTACCATGAACTTGAACGCTTGGTTGACCTCTTGTGACATTTTGACTGTTTCAGGAGATATCTTGTTGGGCAATGTTAGGATTGTACCGGGCAGATCCCCTTCTCGTATAATATAGTTTTGCGCTTCTGCCCAGTCCAAGAAATCGTTCCAATGACTAAAGCCAATTGCAGCCTCATCAAAATCAGGATTTAAGGACTTCATCACATGCTTTGCATGTCCAACTCCGGGTTTACTACCTGTTTTACCTATTTCTCTAATTACCTCTTGTAATTGTACAGCAGCAAGGTGTCTTAACTGAACTATACTCTGAACTGACTCGTCACAATCTTCAGGTCGAACACAGTCCAGAGCTGGTCTAAACGAGAAGATATCACTGTAAATCGTGGCAAGCTCCAGTAATTCAGATGCTGTGATTATTGGATTGCTGATTAACCACAATTCTACACCATGGTCTTTGAGTGCACCTGCTATTAGCTTGAAGTCACCATCACCAGTAATCAACACATAGCGTTTTGTTTCAGGATAGTGTATAAGATGGTCCATAATATAGGAGGCCATCTTGTAATCACTAGCGTTGTCTGATGATGAGGGGACATGAATCAGATCATAACCTAACTCGTACAATTCCTCAGCCATCTGGCGTCTGGGATCCCAATCAGCAAAGGCATACGCACGGGTGATTGTGCCTGTTTGGCGAATCCTCTCAGTCATAGCCTTATGCGTGGTAGATTCATCAGCTACGTTTTCCACGTCCCAGAAAATTGCCATTTGTTGTGCTGTCTGTGTGATGCTCATTGAGAGAGGCACCCCATTTGGTATCCCTCTGAAACTGGTACTATAAGAGCTTGCTGACAAAGGGGATTATTCAGTTGCCTAAACCATTGTCCATAAAACATATGATATGACCAAATGGCTAATTCCTGTGAGTATAGAAATTTCTGTAGAGGACTGTTACTTTGGTTGACGTTGACGAAACATTGGAATTCGAGAGCATTGAAGATGCAGATGGAGCTAAAATTGAAACCAAAGAAACTGCCAGTGATGATGGAGCAGCAATCTCTTGGTTTGAGGCAGTTAGACGGACAGTGTCAAACAAAAACTTCACTATATTTCTCCTCACTGCATGGATCTATTCAAGTATGCAAGTCGTGAACAGATATTTTCCACTATACCTCAGAGATGTAGGTTTAGCATATGTCTTGGTTGCGGTGCTTGTATCACTCCTGACAGGAGTTTCGCTTGTTGGAGAGTTTGTGTCAGGGTATCTTGCTGATAATTACGACCGACGAAAACTAGCGTCAATTACGATGGCGATTAACGGTATTGGTTATTTCATAATCGCTTTTTCCGGTGATATACTGATTATGGCGATAGGTTTCATGATGTTTGGAATTGCATCATTCACCGGTAAGGGTGGCACTGCATACATCATGGAGCAGATTGATCGTCGCCATGGCGGCGTTGCGGTCAGTCTTTTCACATTGGGGACTGTTTTCGGTCTTATCCCACTGTTCGCAGTAGGTGTTTTGTTGAATTTTGGAATGCAATTTCTCCCTGTGATGAGTACGATGTTTGTCATTTCAGGGATTGCATACATGATTTGTGCATTCATTAGAATAAGATGGCTTGATCCCACAGACCCGAGCAAACGTGCAAAAAAGTCAGACAGTGTAATCAGAGATTTCATTTCCGAGAATATTAGAAGTATAAAGCTATTAGCCCGTGTTTTTCCAGTGTTCATTACTGTTTTTTGTATAGATGCTTTGAGTGACGCATTTTACGGATTTGCGAACTTATACTATGTGAATGAAACATTGGGTTTTGGTGTCAGTGATATCAACTTGATGCTTCTCTTGACTCTTATATTCTCAATACCATTGACATTGTATCTTGGAAGACTATTTGACAAGCATGGGGGCAAGAAGCTCACACTGGTGGTTTATTCTGTAATGCCAATTGCTATCGGTCTTTTAATAGTCGCTCAAAATGTTCCGTACGTTGCGCCTACATCTTGGCTTGCTTTTGCAGATTCAATCTATCCGGGTTTGAGTGTATTGTTTTCTCTGGCATTCATAGCAACTGCCATCAAGTCAATCAATGATGTTCTTTGGATGTCAGTTATCAACACTTACATCCAGAAATCGTTGCCACGACAAGACCTTGGAAAAATGTTGAGTCTTACCACAGTGTTTGTCCTGTCTATTGCTACAATTGGTCAAATACCAGCTGGAGTGATATATGAGCTCTTCAGAGGAATTCCGCTGCTCTTCATGGCTCTTTCACTGAACTTTGTTATTCTCTACATTCTTGCAGCAAGAAATATAGAACCCAGAGTGAGTGTGGAAGAACTGGAAAAGGAATTAGAACAACAACATAGTTGATTGTCTTAAGTTAAATAGGTAAAGATGCATGGTATATGGTCAGCGCCTAGACGCATAGTATGAACGAAGAGTATCAAAGCATGATTGGATACAAAATTCTGTTATAGTTATTTACTCAGAAAATCTGTTGGAACATGGATGGCAAACTCACATGTATTATTTCCTTTCGTCAGAGATTGTACTATGTCTATCTTTACAGGCTGTTCAAAGATACCTTCCCAAAGCTGTTTTGGCCATCCAGCTGAACAGTTGCAAAAGACTACTGGAGTTTCATCAAGACAGTCTCTAATTAAGGGACAGAAGCAGTAGGCCCTCCGTCTCTCGGCATCCGTTTTGGCCTCTTTATATGCAGTCGGATTGGCAGGACTCTTCTCTGAATAGATGATTGACCCTTCCCGTCGCAATTGTTTGGGATAGTATCCACCTCTAGAAATCATCGCTTCAATGACAGAATCAACACTGCCTGTTGATTGAAGGATCTCCCTCATTGGAGGAATAAGTTCGATAGGAAAAACATGAGCACAGTGTGACAGTATTTCAAACTGCTGTTCATCGGTTGAATTTCTATCTAAAATTCTGAGAGCTTCGCAAAGGGCTTTTTGTCGAGCTGCAGCAGGTGAGTCAATATTAAGGCCACTCATTGGAGCCAAGATTTCTTTCCTAATCTCGGGACCCAGTACGGTTTCCAGCTTATTTGTGAATCTTCTTGTCCAATCATGGAGGATTGCCTGAATCTCTATCACAGTATCTTCTGGGCGACTTGGATCAAAATGATGAAAGACTTCCCTCGTTGACTCAGCAATTGGATGACCCCTCTCATACGTGTATTTAGAAACCGCTCTGTATGCTTCTCCTATACCTGCATAGGGGCCTCGATATGTTGTCGTCATTGCTTCTTCTGCTGAGAGAGTGGCGGACATAACCTCATCCCTCACGACCTGTTGCTTTACGGGAAGACATACATCCATGTCATGTCCTAGCTCATCACTAACGCCCCAATGATGAATTACAATTGGACTTCCAGCAGCATCTATTCCAGCAATTTCCTTGAGTCTGATGAAAGCTTCTGGAAGATCACTCACTTCTCCGTGAATTCTAGTTCGAGCTACTAGAATTTCGTCAAGTAATTTGTATTCAACATTCTCTTCGGATTTTTTTACCATCATAACCACTCAGGAATTTGTCTTTGAGATTGTATATCAATTGCAAGTTTGTAGCAAGAATTTAGTAGTGTATTTTATTTTCAATTTTGGCTGCCCACATCATGCTAAATTTAAGAGTGTAGAAATTGCGTGATTGATTGGTCAACAATATGAAGAGTGATGCTTGGGACTGGATTTCAGATAACGAGAAACTGATTATAGAAACGAGTGATAAAATATGGAATCTCGCTGAGCTCGGTCTTTTAGAAGAGAAGTCAGCCACGTTTCTTTCATCAATCTTGGAGAATCATGGATTCCGCATAGAGATGGGCGTCGCAGATATGCCAACTGCATTCGTCGCCACGTATGGAAAAGGATCACCAATTATTGGATTCATGGGAGAATATGACGCATTACCGGGATTGTCTCAAAAACCAGTTCCATATCAAGACCCGGTAGAAGATGGTGCACCGGGACATGGATGTGGACATAATATACACGGAGTCACCGGAGTGATGGGAGCTATTGCCACAAAAGTTGTAATGGAGAAACATGGATTAATAGGAACTCTCAAGTTTTTTGGAACTCCTGCAGAAGAAACATACAGTGGAAAAGTGTTCATGGTCAGAGCTGGTTGCTTCGATGGTGTGGATGCTGTATTGAGCCATCACCCAGGTCATTTTAATGTTGCAGGATTAGGTAGCACCCTTGCAATGAATTCAGCGAAATTCCACTTCTATGGCACGACAGCACATGCTGCGGCCACTCCTTATGTTGGAAGGAGTGCACTTGATGCGATTGAACTCATGAACATAGGTGTGAACTTCATGAGGGAACATATTGTTCAAGAAGCAAGAGTACATTATGTTGTAGAATCTGGAGGTTTACAGCCAAATGTTGTACCCGACTATGCTCGCAGTTGGTACTACATCCGGGCACCCGAACGTGAGCAAGTGGACCAAATCTATGATTGGGTGATAAAGATTGCAGAAGGTGCAGCATTGATGACTCAGACCAAACTAAAGGTTGAGTTCATTGAAGGTCTCTCAAATGAGCTTCCAAATAAGGGTTTGAGCGAGCTCGTGACCGCTAACATGCGAGAGGTTGGAGCACCTGAATATAGTGAGGAAGAGATGAAATTCGCAGAAGAGATGGCAAAGACAGTATCGAAAGAGGCGAAGATTGAGCAATTAAGAGCATCCAAACGACCTAGATGGGAGCAATTAGTTGAAAACAATGTGCATATCGATCGTGAGATACATGAACCGTGGGATGAAGGAATAGTGTTTCCAGGTTCTACGGACACTGGAGATGTCAGCTGGATTGCGCCAACCATGGAATTCGGAACAGCTACAGCGACCCTCGAGGCAGCTGGTCATGATTGGCAATATACAGCTTGTTGTGGAATGAGCATTGGGCATAAATCCCTCATTTTTGCGACGAAAGTCATGGCTGGATCCGCAGTTGACATTATCACGAAACCAGAACTTCTCAAAAGAATAAAGGATGAACACACTAAGAAAATGGTGGGTAAGAAGTACATTTGTCCTATTCCAAGAGAAGTGAAACCACCTTTGGACATGGCAAAAGAAAAAGCTATGAAGTGACCAAACGTGTCGTAGTGATGAATTTATTGAGTGATTGTCTATGCAGAACCGTTCATTCAATTCGAAATCTCATAGCTGACCAAGTGTCATCAAGGGCTATTTGGTGAACCGCCTTGAGTCCAAGTTCCTTGGCATAATTCCAGATACTATCCCTGTTAATATCAGTCTTAATTTTCGAGCCTCCCTTCGGGTAGGAAACCCAAAGCCATCCATCATGCTTCAAATGGACTTTCAGTGCACCAAGTTGTTGTTCCATCTCTTTACGGTTCAAGAGGAAAACCTGAATGAAATCATTTTCATCACGGAGAGCAGTAGTGATTGTTGCACCTTTAGGAAGAGGTTCAAGCCGCGATGGATAGTCTTCTGGAGCGTTTACTAAAAGTATGTGATAATTCTCTTTGATGAACAACTTGGCTGCAAGAGGTTTTCTTGATGACACAACCATCACGCTTCTTAAATCGCAGACTTGCTAGAGGTTCTTATTATATAATCGGATAGTTACGAGATTGAGCTTGGAGAATTCAGATAGACTACTCTCTTTTGCAGAGGAGGTTGCAGTTGGAGCAGGAAAGGTGACAATGGAGTATTTTCTTAGAAACATCGAGATTGAAAGAAAGCAGGATGAAACTCCAGTTACAATAGCGGACAGGATGACAGAGGAATACATCAGAAAAAGGATCGAGTCTGAATTTCCCACCCATTCTATTCTTGGAGAGGAAGAGGGAGAAACTTCGCGCGATTCATCATATCGCTGGATAATAGACCCAATTGATGGTACGCAGTCTTTTATTCGTGGTATCCCATTATATACGGTTCTTCTTGCTCTCGAATATCAAGGAGAGCCCCATGTGGGAGTTATTCACGCACCTGCAATTGAGGAAACAGTTTCAGCGGCAAAAGGATTCGGAGCTTTCTACAATGGGATTCGATGTCAAGTGAGTACAACAACGCATCTGAAAGATGCATGGGTCCAAGTTACCGACTATGCCGACCTTTCTAGACAGCAACCCACGTTTGCTAAGAATCTCTTGGCTGAGTCATATTCCTGCAGAGCCTGGGGAGATGCATATGGATATCTTCTGGTAGCAACAGGCAGAGTCGATGTAATGATTGACCCTATCATGAATAGTTGGGACATTGCGCCATTAAAACCAATAATCACCGAAGCAGGAGGAAAGTTCACCGACATCGACGGGTCAGATACTGAAATGGGAACCTCATCTCTTGCATGCAATTCTATGCTTCATAAGGAACTAATGGACTTGAGAGTGTGTAAATCATGAAAACTGCTCTACTGGTAATCGATATGCAGCTTGGTAATTTTATTGGAGATGACCCGATTGTAGATGCAGACAGCCTTCTAAATCAAGTATCTAAGCTCATTGAGAAGGCTCGTGATGCAGGAACCCAAATAATCTATATTCAGAATTCGGGTGATTCGGGAAGTCCAGATGAATATGGAACAAGTGGATGGAATATCCATCCAGATATTGCGCCTGAAAAACATGATTTGGTGATTGAGAAAAAAACTCCAGACTCATTTCATGAAACTAAATTGAAGGATGAACTTGATTCGAGAAAAATCAAACGTCTTGTCATCACAGGACTACAAACAGAGTATTGCATCGACACTACTTGTCGATCTGCTTTTTCAAAAGGGTACGAAGTTGTGTTGGTAAAAGATGCTCATGGAACATGGAACTCTGTTCTTACAGCAACTCAAATTATCAATCATCATAATGAATTATTGGGAAGTTGGTTTGCTAAACTTTCAACGGTTGAAGATCTATTGTTATAGTCTTCAGTGGAATGAGGCGATGATGCTTCTAGCAATCATTTCAAAGGCTTTGTTGACATTCATGTCGAGTCGAACAGAGGTTTCAATATAATCGATACCAAGTTGAGCAGCTATGTTCTGACCTTCCTCAGTGGACACGACTCGGTCCATTGCGAGATCTGTCTTATTACCAACAAGTATTGCCCGGTAATCTTCTAGATTTCTATCAACCTCATTCTTCCATTCGACAACTTCATTGAGTGATTCCCAAGATGTAACATCATACATGAAGATTACACCCTGAGCCCCTAAGTAATAGTTTGCACGCGTCCGTTCAAGAAAGTCTTGAGATCCTAGGTCCCAGATTTGTAGGTTCACCGAGTCTTCATCAACTTCCATCTTCTTGTATGCAAATCCCACACCGAGTGTTGGGGAGTAGTGTTCACGGAATGTTCCAGTTGAATACCTGATTATGATGCTAGTTTTTCCAACTGACGCCGATCCAACTGTTACAATCTTCAATAGATAGGAGGGACTCATGCACTGTCACCAACAATCTTTCGTCAATTTTCTTAGATAACAGTTCTTCAGACGAAAGTAACTCGCAATTTTCCATTAAATTATGATTTCTTTTGGTATTAGAATACCACGTTGAGTTGCGAGTATTAGAAGAGTCAATTTAGCAGCAGGACCTAAGTTTGCGTATTCCACCATTATGCGTTCGAAGGTCTCAACACGGTCTCGTCCTACCCATTCAGTAGGGAGAAGATCAATCAGTGGAGTACCCGAGGCTGAGCGTATTTGCGTGATGCTTTCAGACTTGTATATGATATGACCCCGGGTCACAAGAATATACGCAAGTTCCTCAAGGGCACTAGACCAGACTATTTGCAATCGGCTTGTTTCAATGGGACCAACATGTGGTTTTGTGGGAGTGCTCAGTATCTCTAACCAGTATGCAAATTCTTCAAAACCTCTCAAGTCGAATGCAGAATAGCGTCTGATGATTCGTTGTGAAAAGACTGTTGTTAAGCTGTCTATAAACCGCTCAAGTTTTGCAGGATTTAATGCATTCACAAATTGAGCCAAAATTTTCATCCATTCTCCAAAGAGCATCATGAGTCTTCTTTGGTTCAATCCTTCAAGAACTTTGAAATCAAAATCTACAACCCATTTGCCATCTTTCAGTAGTAACTGGCTGAGAGCTTCTGGTGCTTTGGTATTCTTCATGACGAATTGCAATGCATTGGTTGTTTCAGTGATGTTGCAAGTTCCTTCGGCTACACGAATAGCAAGCTCGAGGGCTTCTTTTGCTAGAAGAATCCGTCTTTTTTCAGGTGTAAGCGCTTCGATTACTCCAACTTCAATAAGGAAATCTAAAGCTCTCAAGAGCTCACTCTCATCATAACGAGTACCTAGTTCAGCAAGTATTTCTCTAACTGTCCTGCGTCCGTCTATTAGCCCTGCTAGATGAGGAATGACATTAGCCATATCAGGATGTAGAGTCCGGAGGTCTTGTGTTTCAGCTGATGTGGCTTGAGCATATCTTACGAACTGAGTTCCAGTTGTCATGAAGTCGTTAAAATTAAACATATTTCGAAATCGTATAATTCGATGTGCCCATAGTTTAGAGAGATCAAGTACAACTTCGCGACGTGAGAGATCACTAACCTCGATTATCTCGTTTACATTTCTAGTTCCGTTTATGTAGTTCATCAAGAGACTAGGAACTGCTTCACGTGATTGAGACTTAGTGGTGAAATAAGGAACCCAAGTTTCACCCAAAAGCCGGAGAGATAGTTTCTCCATAACTCGCTCCCCAAATGCCTCTAAGTAGACATCAACAAAAGAGGTTTCGAAGCTGAAATCAAAAGGATCGACAACTTCAAGCCAGTCAAGTTCAAATTCAGCGAGAAGTGAATCCAAGATTTCAAGTGACTCTTGAGTTAGACGTTGAACGCTAACTGCAATCATGTTTGTGTTGACACCATTTATCAACGTAAACAATCGTGCACCATAATCAACTTGTACGACAGGAGATTTATCGTCGAAGACCTCCTTCGAGAACATATTGATAGCTGCAAAGAAACTAGAAGCCATCACTGGATCCATATTGAGAGCTTTTGGATCAAGCTGCATATAGAATCTGGGTGCACCGCCTTTGTCGGTTATGAGGAGAGCTTCGATTGCATGACTCATCAAGTCATATCACCGGTAAATAACCTCCCTCCATCATTCAATATTAGCTTACCTTGGCTATAGAAATGATAGTCTTTGTATCTCAGAAAACCTTTACAGTATTAAAGTGCAAAGATTTAGCGGATTCGCACGACGGGGTTGATGAATCAGTGAAAAATTGTCCCAAATGTGGCAGGGCAAACCAGCCTACTCGAAAATATTGTATACGCTGCGGAGGACTCCTTCTATCTGTGGAAACAAAACCAAAGACAATCGCACCTCCGACTGAACCGGAAGAAAAGCCTGAAGTGAAAGAAACACAACCTGTTGCACCTCAAACAAGTGAAGCAAGAGTAACGACAAATGATGAATGGGTTAAACCAAGTTCAGTCGCCAAAGACCGAGTTCGGTCGACTGCGGGACTAGCAAAACCCAAGTCTGAAATGGAGAAAGCAAGAGAAGCATTCGCAAGAGCTGAACAAGTAGGAATTGAAGAAACTGGTGAGGGCATAATTGAAACTCGCATGCTTCGTGCTAGTGAGGTTCAGGAACTAATGGGGGAGATAGAGAGCCAACGGCAGGCAGCTGAGCCACAACCAGTGGCTCCATCTCTGGCAAGTCAACCTCCAGTGAATAAGCCCCCGGGACCACCTGGGGGACCACCGGGCTCAATTCCACCAGTGCAACCAGCCGCTCCTCCTGGAGCTCAACAAACTGAGCCTCAACCCGCACCTGATCACCAACCAAAACCGCCTCCAATGGAAAAACCAACAGCTCTTGAAAAACCCATACCATCTCAAGGACTAGCATCAACACCAGAATCAAGACCTGTAATGTCTGTTCCACCCTCAGTCCCACCATCAGCACCTAAACGTGACATGACCTCGAAAACACGTATTCCTCAAGTTGATGCGCTCATGTCTGAAATTACAGACTCGGATTTTCTGAAGGACATGATCATTAAAGATACTTTCAACGACTTGACAAATCAATACACAGAGTTGACGCAATTCAATTCCGACCTCGATTCAGTTCGCAGCAGACTGGAGTCTGAAGTGCGCGATTGCTGGAATCAAGCGGAAGTTAAGAGAATTAATTTTGAAAGTCTAGAGGAACAAATGCGTTTGGCAAAGCAAGAATGGAATGATACTACTAAGGTGTTTCAGACTGCAGATAAACGCATGAAGAATGAATTATCTTCAAGAGAGAAGCGCATTAAAGATATTGAGAAGCGAATTGAAAAGACTGAGGACACTATTCGAAAACGTGTAAAAGAACTAGAGAAAGAAAAGGAGAAGGAGTCTCAAAACTAGAATCAACCCTTAGAGTTAGGTCAGCTTCTGGGAGATTCGATTTGGCATCATGATATTACTCTCTACATAAGTAACTTATACGAAACTAATTTTGAAAGGGCATCGCATTTATGTTGAGAGTGGAAATTCTTGTCTATTAGTAATCAAGCCTTTCTATTGAGACTACGGAAGCTCGCAAAGATTGCACTCTGTGAATATGGATTAGAGCATGCCAAGCTTAAGTTCATCACATATAGTGGAAATGGATTGTATCAAGTCACTGTTCCTTCAGGCAGTTCTATTAGTCCAGGTAAGTACACTTTGCGATTACACCAACCAGAATACATGAACCGTCAGTTCATTGTTTCTGAGATGGAATGGTTGTCTGCTCTATACGAGGAGGGAATAGTGGTTCCAAGACCTGTACGAAACCTAGAGGGAGATTGGCTAACGATGGCTGATGGAGGATATGATGTTCCACAACAGAGAAAGTGTACTCTCATCGGATGGACTGAGGGTCGATTATTGAATAAGAGAATAAGACCCAAGCACTTCAAAGCTCTTGGTAGAGTGATAGGCAGAATGCATGAACAATCTAGAAGGTGGAAGCGTCCAAAAGGATTTGCAAGACCTCACTGGGATTGGGAGGGACTTTATGGAGATGGATTCAGCTATGGTATTCCTGCTGTGGACGCACGTATAGCCATTCCAAAGGCTCATCAAGGTGCATTCAACAGTGTACTGAATCAAGTACGCGAGGTTTTTGATCAGTTAGGGAGAGGCAAGGACGTCTATGGGTTGATTCATGCAGATCTTGGTTTGACTGACAATATAGTATTTCATGCAGGAGAAGCTAGACCATTTGATTTTGATGACTGCGGTTTTGGATATTGGGTTTTTGATTTTGGAGTTACACTTGCGCAGTACTTCATTGACACAAATGACATATCACAGACAATACAAGATGCTTTACTTTCAGGATATGAGGAAACTGCGGACCTAAATGGTATTGGTATTGAATATATTGATCTCTTTATAGCAGCACGCATCGCTCAACTCATGTTCTTTTTCCAAGCAAGTAGTCTGGCACATCCTGGGTACTTGGGAGAAGCTAGGAAAGAAATCAGTCACCATGCAAAATATCTGAGACGTATTCTGAAGGTCATTGAAAGTAATTAACTGATCAGGATAGTAGTAGAAGAAATACAAGATACACAATGGTCTGAATTAAAGTCATTGGAATCCCTACTTTTGCAAACTCAACAAATTCAATTGTGTGGTCTTGTTTTTCTGCATTCTGGATAATTATGACATTACTCGCAGCACCAAGCACGAGCATATTACCTGCAATTGTACTCCCCGCAGCGAGTGTCATTAACTGAACAAGTGAAGCCCCATTCGACGAGAATAGTGGTAAAAACAGTGCCACCAACGGCACGTTGGAAATCAATTGACTTAGAAGAATTCCGAGTGCGATTATTGTAGGAACAGATGTGAGGTCAAGATTCATTTCATAAATGAGTTCTTGGAAAACTCCACTTTGCCAAACACTGGCCATCAACACAAACATTGAAACAAAGAAGAACAGTGTTGTCCAATCGATGTTTCTCACAATATCAACCCTCTTTCTACTTAACAGAATTATTGGTAATGCTGCAATTATTGCAATGTAGGATAGTCTCATTTCAATCCAAGGCGCAGCAACAACGAGTATGACCTTAATTCCAATCAAAAGAATGATCAAGAACAATGAGAATTTTGATATCTGAACCAGTTGAGTGTCTGTCTCAATCTCTTCGTTTTGATTCTCTACGAGTGGTTTTTGGAATTCAGTCCTATAGAAAAATCGTAGAAAGAGAAATGCTACAATAAAGCACAGCATTGTTGGTAATGCAAGATATTGTACGAAAGTAATGAAAGGACTATCAATCCCACCTGAAGAGGCTACTAACAGATTTTGGGGATTTCCAATTGGACTCATTACACTACCAGTAGTGACTGCGAATGCCAGTGTCAATAAGAGAAGTTTTGGTGAGAGCCCATGCTTCTTGGAAAGCCCAAGCACAATTGGTGTGCCAATGATTGCGAGTGTATCATTCATTAGAAATGCTGAGAGTAGTCCTATTGGAATGAGAATGAGAAGAACAAGGTGATCTACATTTCTTGCTCGATAGAAGAGTCTGCGAGAGAGTAGATTGAGATATCCACTCCGTTGCATTGACTCACCTACAACAAACATTCCAAACAAGAATACAATCACATCAAGGTTGACAGAGTGGATGGCATCGATTGGATTAATCTGGCCAGTAAGAAGTACGATTATAGCCCCCAATGTCATAGCTTGCCAGATTTTTATCCTAACATTTCCAATCTTTCTTACAGCAATGAGGACAAAGACAATCGCTAGTACTATGATGGAGATGTACTCTAAAGCCATAAGATAGTCATCCATCCGTGTGAAGTTTCGAGGAATCGTTTTTTCTTATAGACTCGATTATGACCATTTTTTGAATCAAGGTTATGTCTATCAATTTAGAGATGGGGAAAAGCAACTGGAGTATATAATCTGCTAGGTTCTGAAGAGAGATGTACCAATCATATAGAAGCCCATGAAACCAATCACCACACCAATTACACCGAAGTTAGCAATCAATCCTAGGTTGATTGTTGGAAAATTACCTATAATCGCGATTGGAATTAGACTTGCAAGGACCATTGCTCCGCTAATACCAAATTCAGTTTCTCTTGCTACCATGTTTATGGTTCACCTAGGAAATTCAATGATTTGAAAGATTTTGAACATATTCAGCTCTCTAACGAAATTATGGAGGTAACTAAAGCGTATGGAGGGGTGTTTGAGTTATTCGCTCAGTACAAAGAACTAATAATCAAAACGAAACGAGCTTAGAAACACATCTAGGCATACAAGGATGGTACAAATTAATGATTCGAGTAGAGTCCAGAAAACTTAGTCCAGAGGATTGCGAAAAATTAGCAAAAATGACAAAACGTGCAAGACAGGGTACACCCGTTGAATCAGATAAGACATTGGAGGAGATTTCAAAGAATATTGAGGAATTGTCCATTAATGATGATTATCGGATGTTCATTGCTCTAGACGAAATGGAAAATATAGTGGGGTGGATATACTACTATGTTGGGTTTCCTCTGATGAGTTTCATTGGCGGATTCTTACCACTCATGGATGAAACAAGTGAGTCTGAAGAGATTGCTATATCATTGATCGAGGCTTCAAAGAGAGATATTATTGAACATGGATACAGCAGGCTGGAGATCGAGTTAGTATTATCGACAGATGAGCATAGGTCATATTCAGAGAGATTTGTTGAATGGTATAGAAAATGTGGTTTCAAATTTGCTGCAGAAGAAATGCACATGAAGACAGACTTGAGTGACATAGAACTTCCTGAGCTTGATTTACCTCAAGGTTACACACTGAAGAAGTTTTCAGAGGTTTCCTACGATAAACTCAAAGATTCGGGATTTAAGACATTGAAAAATAGTAAGGAGGGACTATTCTTATCGATGGGCTATGCTGAGCAACAAGTGACCCTAGAGTATTTCTTTAGCAAGTCTAAGCCATATGTTGAAGATGCATCATTGATACTCGAAAAGGATGATGAGATCACCGGATTTGTTATCACACGCATGATAGATGATGAATCTGAAATTGGACCGGTTGGGATTGTACCTGAAGCGAGGGGGAAAGGACTTGCCACATATCTGCTTGTTTCTGTTCTAGAGAGTTTGAAGGATAGTGGTGCAACTAGCGCGTGTCTTGACACGACCATAACCAATTTTCCAGCTCAAGGACTCTACAGAAAATATGGTTTCAAAGAAGTGTATTTCAAACAATTCTACTACTGGACTCCTTAGATGATTCTCAGAGATATGAGAGAGAAGAAACGATAATTCAAGGTTGCTTAATCTAGCATCTAATAGAATTGGTTTGTGTTGTTTCATCATTTTCCTGATTTAGCAATCTCCACCAACCATACCATAGAATGAAATCTTCGAGTACTATCTTAGTATTTGGCATCCTTCTGCTCAGCAAGTCAGTCACTAACAAGAAAAACAATCCAAGCAGAAATCCAAGAAAAGGCAACAAAAAGAGGTAGATTGTGTGAGAGGCTATACCTGTAAGTGTGAAAATCCCTCTAAAAATAAGAATGATACTACCAAACAATATTACACATGAGATTATTTCCATTGTATCTTTGTTTTCCACGATCCTTCGCTTCATATATTCGTCTGGAATCCTTTAAGGATTCTCAATTAAGAGAGTGATGTGTGAAATTGTGCGTGAGAATAACTGTGATTCGAGCCAGTTTGTAACACAAACTTCGATGTAGTTCAAAGATTGTCTACCTCTTATATTCATTCTATGTATGCTCAATATCGTGATTAAAAATGTCGAAAACTGAAATCACTGTAACTTATTCACCAAAAAGGTTCGAATCAGATAGATTCGATATAGCAAAACTAGGCGGCACGCTTCTCTATATAGGAGGTATTCAATGGTTTCTTGGTCTGCTTCTTGCTGAGTCATGGTATCCAGGGTATAGTTCAAGAATTGATTATGTGAGTGACCTTGGAACTGGACCAACAGCTCTCATTTACAATATATCCGTGTTCCTCTTAGGAGCCTGCATGTTTCTGGGAGCATATTTCATGATGAAATCTATCAAGAGTAAGGTCCAATCTGTTCTTCTTTCCATTTCAGGAATTGGAGCTATGGGAGTGGGAATATTCCCAGCAAGTATGCAACCGATGCATAGTATCTTCACTCTGATAGCCATCCTGTTTGGTGCCTTTGCTGCAATATCATCGTATAAGATACAGAATCCACCCATTTCATATATTTCTGTGATTCTGGGTGTATTCTCCCTAGTTGTATCATTGGTCTTCTTCCCCTATCTAGGACTTCCAGCAGGTGCAACTGATACATTTCTTGGAATGGCAAAGGGTTCAATGGAACGCTGGGCAATCTATCCAATTCTTGCGTGGGCAATTGGACATGGAAGTCACATAGCGAGGGATCAAGGTTGAGCAGGCAATTTGATTCTCGCATAGTGAGTCTTTGAATAAAAAACAGGTAGAGATTCGAAGCGGGCTTTGCAGCCCGCTATCATAATCTTCGTGTATAGTCACTCAAGCAGCTTTGTTTGAATGAATTCAATGACTATACCCTTCTTTGATGGACATGAAATCCTGTAGATATGTGGATTATCGCTCTCCCATCCTTCGAATCCAAAACCAGATGCAATCAAGAACGGCCACGAAGAGAACCAAATTGCAGGACAAGGTTTGGGCCAATAGAAAGGACTTTGAATTTCAAACGTGTCTCCTACATCATAGACATCACAGGTTCCGCGCTTCTCGATTATTTTAGCAGAAACTGGTTCAAATCCGCTGGGCACTGGTATCTCTTTCATCCGTTCCCGAGCTGCTTTCCAAGTTTCTGAAAGCTGATCCCTCCCCTCGAGGTCCTCTTTCAGAATGGCTATGTCTGTTGTCATAGCAAAAATAGGGAATGCAGTCATAAGGGAAATGAAATCATCCTCTTTCATGATGCTTGGAGATTCTTTCCGAGTGAAAGTATCTATCATATTCGATAGCAAATTCTTCATTATTTTCTCCAATTGTTCCATATCGGATTGATTGATTCGAACAATACGATTCATAATGAGCACCTATACCAACGTTTTCTCGTTTCTAGATGATATATGCTTAATGGGCAAGTTGATGAGAAAGTTAAGAGATTTGAAGGGGGCTTTGCAGCTCGCCTTCGGAAGATAGAGTATATACAAGATGCAACGGTGAGTGACTTCTAGTCCAACTTCCACGAACTCGTGATTCTTGATGTTGCATTGTTCGCAATCATCTTATGTAGCACTACAAGAAAAACGGGAGATGACCGAACGCTGGCTGCAGACCGCACTGGAAGAGACATCAATTCTCTACGGATTCCTAGTAGACAAACTCGTGAAACTTGGGGGAGGATACGAGAATAAGATGCTCGGGTTTGATGCTACCGAAAATAGACTCGTCGTGCGGGTCACTCCACCAGGTCATAAGACGCTGGCTGAAGTGAATGCGGAGATGAACTGGTTAGCATACCTGGCTGAGCATGATGCACCGGTTGTACGTGTGATCCCTTCTCAGAACGACAACCTCGTTGAAACAGTCGATACCGATGCAGGAACAATCTCGGTTGTATGCTTTGAATGGGCACCGGGTCATCTGATGACAAAAGAAGATTTCTCCCCAAAGCTTTTCCAGACATGGGGAGAAGCAGTAGGACTACTGCACAGACTCACAAAGGACTACAGACCACCATCAAAAACAACCGGACGAATACAGTGGTATGATGATGAATATTTGTGCCGTTCACGGATTCCATCAAACCAGAACATGGTGCTTGAACGATTCGATGCACTTATAGAATACTTCAAGGATAAAACAACTTCACGGGACTCATTTGGACTAATTCATCAGGATGTCCACCATGCCAATCTGTTCCTGGATGGTAAACGACTTACTATCCTTGACTTTGATGATTGTGCGTACGGTTTCTTCGTCTTCGATATCGCCAACGCACTTGGATTTTCAATATGGGAGAAACCAGAGAATATGACTAATCGTGAGTTTGCGGACATCTATCTCAAGCACTTCATGATTGGATATCAGAGAGAGAATCACTTGGACAAGTCGTGGGCGGAGGATTTGTCTAAAGCACTGAAATTGTTCGAGTTCATTCATTATATTGCACTAAACATGGACCACGACTTAGCTGACAAGGGTTCCTTTGATGCACTTGATGAGAGAAGTAAGCAAATTCTGACCAAGTTAAGGAGGAATATTGAGAAAGACCTTTCTTTTATCGAGAGCACGTTTTGCCCCTACAGATGATAGATTTGTCTTTCTTAGTTCAGCAATTAAAACAAGAGAACGAAGAGGGAAAGAATCCCTCTTCGGAAACTAAAGCACATTAGATACAACGGTGAATGACTTCCGGTCCGACTTCCTCGAACTCTTTTCGTGAGACCCACATCTTCTGGAAGGTCTTCAATGAGCCAAGAATGCTTCCACCAATCCAGACAGAGTACTGCCGCTCTGGAGGAGCAATGATTCGGACTTCGATGTTCTCCGGGACTAGTTCAGTGATCTCCTTGTGGAGTCGCTCCTTAAGTCCTGGGAACATTGTTGAGCCACCTGAGAGTACGATGTTGGCGTATAGGTCACGCCTTAAGTCGACATCACAGGCTTTGATTGACTCGACAATGTGGTCGTCGAGTGGCATTGTATCTAGACCAATGGCACTTGGGTTGAAGAACAGCTCGGGTGCTTGGAACCTCTCTGCACCAACAGTGATCACCTCACCGTCTGGCAGCATGTAAGGCTTGTCAACACCAGCCTTGTCAGCGACTGTCCTCTCCCTCTCGGGATCGAGTGCTACGTAACATAGCTTCTCTTTGACATCTCTAACAATTTCTTTCTCTGCACCGCTCACGAATGAGTAGCCTCTCTGACGGAGGAGTCTGCGCAGATACTCGGTAATGTCCCTACCAGCAAGGTCAATTCTTCGAATAGCGTGGTTGATTGAGAAGCCCTCATAGATTGGAACTATGTGGGTAACACCATCGCCTGAGTCAATGACCAGACCAGTGGTTCGGCCGGATGCATACAGTGAAAGCACTGCCTGTGTGGCAACGTACACTGCGGGCACACCGAAGTTATCAAACATGACTGATGCCATGCGCTCTCTGTTTTCTCTAGGATTGAATGGTGCCTCTGTGAGGAGCACCGGGTTCTCACTTGGGTCTACTTTCAAGTCATTATAGAACGTATAGCTCCATATTTTCTCAATAGCATCCCAGTCTTCTACGATTCCGTGAGAGATTGGATATACCAGACGGAGTACACCACGGAGGTTGATAGCCTCTTCACCAATATAGTAGTCACGTGTATAGTGGTCCACGTCAGTCATGATTGACTCGTAACGTGGGTAACCAATCAGTGTAGGCCAGACGCTGCGTGGCTGATCTTCGCCGGCGTAGCCGTTCTTGCTCAAACCAGTACCATTGTCAATGACAATTGGTTTTGCGCCAAGAAACTCGTCTTCAGCCATTTTTTATCGGTCCTCGCTTAATGATTTGTTTGGACAAATCCAAAGAAAGATTCGCCAAGTTCAGAGTTTTTTGATACTCTGTTCTAACAATTCGTTAATTCAAATTCTATTTAAGGGTACGTCCGATAGGTAGGTAAATAATTTTAATGTCTATCTAATAGATTCATAATGTATACAATATATGTATTTTGAAATATATATATCACGTCATTTATTGCATTATTTTGGGTCCAGAGGCTATTCTATTATAGACCCCTATAATATCTTCGATAAGTATAAAAATAAACTACACCCAATTACTAGATAATATATCCGCAAATGGGGCTTATTGATGCTTCGAAAGCCTATAGAAGATATCATTCGTGAAGAGATCAAGACTGTCAGAGCTAGACGAGTCATTCTCGATCATCTGGAAAACGGACTTAAGACAGGAACTGAGCTTCGAGAAGCAATTAGAAGAGACATGCAGTCTCAAGAAGTGAAAAAAAAGGGGAAGACTCTTACAAAGAGGGAGGCTGAGAAGATCGAAGTTACGAGTCCAAAGCTCTACCATAATACGAGCAAGCTTGAGGAGCTTGGAATCATAATTAGTTGGAAACAATCTCAATACCGCCTTTTCGAATTAGACCCGAGAGCAATTCATCCTGTGCGTAGAGCATTGAGCATTTCAAAACCGTTATTGTATGTTACTTCACTAAGTAGACCTGAAGACCAATGGCCTTTCGTACAATGGTTATCGAATACAACTCTTTTCAATCCAAGAAACCTACTAGTTTTTGTTGAAGCTCTGCATTGGAGTCGTGGAGTTTCACGTATAGGTGGCAGGTTTGTGCCGGATGATGCATTCCGAACTCTTACAACAGAGTGGATTCAGGTTCCGGATGGCATCACCGGTTCTGATGAAGAAAGAGAATATGGAAATCTTCAGGCAACCTATGAATTCATAGAAAATGCAATTCTCAATTATATTCAGAAGTTTAACATCATCTTTGACCTAACCTTGGGACCAACGCTCATTACTCTTGCAATGGCCAAACTTGCATATGAATACTCAACCACTGCATTCCGTGTTTCGAAATATGATGTGAATGATGCTGAGGTCAGCTATTACTAAGGAGAAGATACTTTGAAACAAAGAGATCAAATTCCTGCACTCTCTTGGAAGCCAATTCATATTGAGGAAAAATTGAATCTGCTCTTCAAAAGAGTTCGAGCAACGCAGCGGGCAACTCCTGAAAACAATACGAGACTGTTGACTAAGATAGATAGATGGTTTCAAGATATGGACTACATCCAAAAATGTCTGGAGAGAATAAGAGAAGACCTTATACCGGACTTAGAGCGAAGACTCGGTCTGGATTTTGTGAATTACGAACTAATACAGGTCGCAATGTTTCAACCAAGCACGAAGAATATCTTCTTGGAATTGGAAACGCAATATAGAGGAAGTGAGGAAGACCCTCTTGGAGAAGAAGGGTTTGCAATAATGACTAATCTTAGTGAGATGGCAAAAGTCCTAGCACTTGTAGGTGATGCAGTAATATCATCAGCCGTCATCCAACATCTCTGGGAACCACATTTAGGTAATGCGGGTCAAATTACTCAGAGAAAGGCTGAGATTGTGAGCAATGAGAGTATGGCTAAACTCTGCGACATTTGGAAATTATACGAGAATCGTATTCATTTTGATCCAGACACACCAAGCAAGTCAGAGATTGAACACGATAAAGGAACACTTGTAGAAGCGATTTATGGAATTATCTACATTGAACATGAGTACAAACGTGTTGTGAGTCTAGTTAACCATCTAATCAATACTCGGTGAGGTCATACTCGTCTTCTCTATGATTGGGCGCATCAGAAACAGGGAAGGTCTTGTCAAACTGTTTGCGTACCTGTTCTGTAATCTTCGAGTCGGCGTAGACTCTAACTGATGGAATAGTATTTGCCTGCTGCTGTAAAATGTGCATTAATGGGCGACCTTCCTTGGTTTCATCGAGACTGACAATGTCGAAGCCCTTCTCACCACCTACAAGCAACGGGATTTTTCCAAGTGTTTTCTCTCCTAAAGGCGGAGAAACCACATCTATCACAACACTTCCTGGTTCATCAGAGATTTCATTCTCAGCATCGACTAGCTTCTTGATGTCATGAAGCATTTCACGGAATACCTTTTGCGTAGCACTCTCAAATGACACCAATGGCCGAGATAACACTACTTTGAACAGTTTGCGATACCGTATTCGGGCTGCATACTCTCTCACGAAATCAATCTTGGACTCTTCTAACCATCGGAATAGGTCACCATCAGTCATTCGTGTAAAAAGTCCTATGCACTCGTTCTTCGTGAAGCCATCCTCCTGCATTCTGAAGTAGGTTGCTTTAGAGATCATTGCTTCAGCAAGTTTGACAGCATGATGAAGATAAAGGTCTGAGAACATCCAATTTCTACTTAGTATCAAAGCTTCTAAACTGTGGATTGCTTTCAACATGAAAGCGCGAATGTATCTACCCTCTCTTGTCCGTACCACACGATTGGTTAACATCACCCTCTCAGCTGGAAAAATACCAAGTTGAACTCCACTGAAGTGGGCGTCTCGTATGAGGTAGTCTGTCTTATCAATGTCCAAAGGATGATCTAGGAACTCGGAAAGAAGGCTCACGACAGGGTCTTTCGTACTCCTTCGAAAGATGCTTACAATATCATTTGGTTCGATGTCATTCTGAGTAAGAACATCAGTAAGACTACTATTCAGTATAAGATACTCACCAAGATCCAGGTGATCTAGACCAACCCATGAATCGAGCGCATATTCAATGGTATGACTGGTGGGGGGATGTCCAACATCATGTAGCAAAGCTGCTGCCCTGAATAATTTTTGATGATACTCATCAAGCAGACGTGAGAACGGTACAAAACATGCAGTATCCAAGTCATCACAATAATTTACAACGCGAATTGATTTCTGCGCAAGAAAATTTGTACCAATACAATGCTCGAATCTAGTGTGTGTGGCTCCTGGATAGACAAGATGAGCAGGTCCAAGTTGTCGGACATATCTGAGCCGAAGCATTTCCCAGGTGGAGATTATATCCAGTTCCCAAGGCTCAAGGAGAATGGCACCATGCACTGGGTCTTGAACAGCTTTCTGACGAGTATGTTTCTCACCCATGTGTATGAAACGGTTATGCTCCGAAATGGCATTCTGGATTTGCTCCCAGTTTTCTCCTTTCTGTTTACTGGCGGATTCAATTTCAGACTCCCTAAACCCAGTCAAGCGTATTAGCTTAATCATTTCAATATTGAGAACGTCTGACATAACCTAGAAGCCCCATTTGATTGAGTCCTAGCCTGTATATAAGCCATAACAATTCTAAGATTAACCCAACTCCCTCGACCTCTTTACGCGTTCTCTAGCCGCATTATACTCCAGTGTATTCTCAGACTCCATTGCCCGACAGTATTCATTTGGCTGGCAGTACCCCCAGCGACGCATCAAATTACAGGATGTAGACCCTCTTGCTCTGTAGAAGGGAGATTCAATTAGGTTTGTTTTTGTCAGATAATTTGCCACAGTCTTGATGCTTTTCTTGGCAAATGCCAACCGGATGCATGGTGGTGCTCGCTCTACTGTCTTCCATTTTATCAGTTTGAACAGCCGATACCAGAGAAGACATTTCTTTGCTACATACAGCAGATCACATTTTGAACAAGTCTTGATATTTATTGAGAGCTCACATAGTTCGTCACGACTCTGTTTTGTGAGACCTGAACCTCTCAGAAGGTGGAACTTGATTTGTGTAAATAGTTCAGGAGTGAAAGAACCAAACTCCTCAGTGAATTGTTTCAGTTCCTGATCAACTGTTTCTGGACTTGCTGCCCAAAGTGCATCATCAAATTTGGGATAGCTTCTTTGCTCGCTCATATCAAAATTACATCTGGTAAAGGTGGTCTTAAGCACATCAGTTCATGGTCTCTCAGATTCAGTAAATAATCGATTGACCTTGCTGGAACAAATTTTAATTGCCACGAATTCTCAAGCTTCTTCAACTTAGAGGACGCCCCACATGACCAAACTTGAAGTTATTTCAAAGGTACCCTTCAAAGAAGTCATCACGTCCGTTGAACTTGTCGATTTTTCATGCAATGGAAGTGCAAACCCAGTAATATCTACCCTCAATGGAGACGTGATAGTCTATGAAATTGAGAAAGGTAGTAATGACCAATTCAATGAAATTAGCCGGGTTAGTGGACTACCTCCACTCGCTGCAATGGGAATTGGGGATGTTATTGGCAATGGCACACCGGATTTCGTCATCGGAGGACTAGACAATATTCTGCGAGTTCTTGTGAATATGGATGGTAATCTGAGAGTTGAGGCAACAACACCACTTGGTAGTCTACCAACTGCAGTAGTTGTACTTAATGTTCTTAGTGATGATAGATCAGAGGTTGTAGTTGCCACAACAGATGGACACCTACGATGTTACGGTTGGTATGACGTGGCTTTAGACAAGCTTGCTGACAAAGTCTTGGAGCGGCCTATTTTCTCAATACAGTCCTTATATAGTAAGGGACTCCCTTACAGTCGTTTTGTCTTTGGTGATGATACTGGCTATCTATTCGTTTATCAATACGCTGATGACAGACTCCATGAAAGAACAAAAATCAGTGCGGGAGGAGAGATTGGTCTAGTATCTACTGGAGATATGACTCAAGATGGTAACTCTGAAATCTTGACTGTATCGGATGGACGCAATCTTAGTTTGTTTGGCGTAGTGAAGGGGTCCTTGGAAAAGATAGATTCGGTAAAGGCTCCTAAACCAGTCACTTCAGTCAAAATAGGTAAGTTCTGGAATAATGGAAATGGGCAGATAGTGTCAAGTCACTCAAATTCCACTATTACGGTTCTTGGATTCGTTGGCAATAGAATAGTTGAGGATACATCACTTAAAACCTCCAAAAAATCAACCGAGTCCCATATAGCTATAGGAGATATTGATGGTGATTCAAATCCAGAACTCGTCCAAGCTGTTGGTAATGACCTTTATTTGATAGATATTCTGGATGAGTGATTGGCACTAATCAAGAGTTGGCATGAAGATTTCATTTGGTTGAAGCACTTTCACTGTCTTCAGATTTGTCCTTGCTTCAATCTTAGAAACAACATTTTCCTCAATCCATGCTTTCACATTCGAGCGAGCATCCTCTATAGTTTCACCCTCACCATTCATGTCGAATCTAATGAAGAGATGGTAGGGTTCCCTTTCTGTGAGGCCTTTTTTAATCATGGCCCAAAATGCCTTCGATCCTGCAGGTACATCAATCCTTCCGAGAATTTCTGACCAAGCCTTGCCTTCTAGACGTTTCGAAACAATTGCTAAGTCTTTCAATTCTGGTAGTTCTTTCAAGGCGTCTAAGACTTTCTCACCAGTTTCTTTCGTATCAGTTACCGTTTCGAATTCTGCGATAAGGTAATGATCTGCTCTGAAATTAGCCATGAATGAAACCTCAATATATTGAACTATGTGCGGCCTGATTGACTCGACTCTTAAGTATAATGGTCAATATTAGTCAATCTTTCTCTGGTGAGTGAGTTCCTCTCGATATTTATAGAATCGATACATGGCAGTGAGGATACCTAACATACTGACCACTACAAGACCCCAGAGCAATTGATCGAGAACAGAAAACACCACTAAGGTGAACAGCCTTTCAGAACGACCTCCCAGACCTATGTCAAGATCAGAAACACCCAAGCTAGATGCACGCGATCGCGTATAGCTTGTGAGTAACCAACCAGAGATTGATATGATTACCCATATTTCCACACGAAGGTTGAGAAAGTAAATACCTGAGTATTCCAAAGCTATAGATCCCAAAATCAGAATCTCTGAGATTTTATCAATAACAGAGTCTGTAAAAGCACCAATATCAGATTCAATCTTCCTTTCACGCGCAACAGCACCATCGACTCCATCAAATAGACCAGAAAAGAATACTAGAATTCCAAAAATGATGGCAGACCCTATCAAATTCAGAAAAAGTGCAGCAAGATAGGCTAGTAACAAACTGAAATAAGTTATTGAATTTGGCCGAGCTCCGGATCTGGCCAGTGGCTGAGCAATCCATTGAACAACACCCTTGAAGATACGCCGGACTCTAAACTTGCTGGGCAAATATTATACCTCCAAATTATATTCAACGGAATCGTAGATGACGCATCTGTGTATCCGGCTTTGAGATGAAATCTTCGATTCGCCAAAGATTATTGCATCAGTGATTTCGCACCCCTTTGAAATCTTAGTCTTTGAATCTATTGACACGTTAGGTCCGAGTTTGCAGTAATCGCCAATTTCACAGTTCGAGGATATCAAAACTGGACCTTGTATAGAAACTCCTTGACCAAGGGTGATGTTAGATTTTAGCGATAACCGGTCACCAACTTCAACACTATCATCACTAGGAATAAAGACAGATTGTCTTTTTTCAATAGCTCCACGCAAAAGGAGATGTTGATTCGTATCTAGAAGGTCTGATAATGTGTCAACATCAAACAAGGGTTGGGTTACATCAAAATATAAGACACGATTGCCATCTTTGAGTAGTTCTCTTAATACGTGGGAAACCCGTTCATCCCCACTGTCAATTGCAGATTTACATTGTTCCCTAATACGAGTATGGCCAATAAGCATCATTGCACTTCTAGCATTGATCTTGGAATTGGCTATACCTTCGCCAAATCCTAATACTAGTCCATTGTCACCTAGCTCCACAGGGGTCCCTGATTTTGCAGTAGAACTTACTGCGAGCATTGTACTTTCAGGCGTACCAAATTTTGAGTGGTGTTCTAGTAGTCCTATCATGCTGGATGGTTCTATTATCGCATCAACAGGAGAAAGGAGAAAATCGCCATCGAAGGATTCGATTGCTGTGAGCGTCGTCTGAAGAGGTCCTTTTTCATACTCAGGCACATGAACGACATTAATATTGAGATTGGAGTTTGATACGAAGTCATCAATCAATGTCCCTCTCCACCCAACGGCTACAAAAATATCATTGATTCCTGACAGTGTATATCGCTCAACAGCCCACTCTAAGAGGGTCTTTCCTGCAACGTCGATAAGCGCCTTTGGTATTATTTCAGTCAAAGGACTCATTCGTTCCCCTTTACCAGCAGCAAGAATGACTCCGTGAATTTGAATTCCTCCTCAAAAACACCTTCAAACGGAAGGGCCATATGTATGTTTGTAGGGATGAATTTGGGAACACCATTGAGTGCCGAGATTATGAGAATCGAGGACATAGAGAAATGTGATAATGTTATCGAAAGAGCTGCAGAGGTCATTGCAGCTGGGGGTATTATCGCATATCCAACTGACACAAGTTATGGACTCGGATGTGATCCCAGAAACCGTGACGCTTTGGAACGACTTATTGCAGTAAAAAGACGTGATCGAAGACTAGGGTTCCCATTATTATTCGCTGATGAAACTCAATGTGAGTTGTACCATGATTTTCGAAGTCTTGAACGAGTCATCACAAGGATATTTTGGCCTGGTGCACTCACTATAATTGTTGAAGCACGACCTGACGTTCCAGCACACATCACAGCTGGAAGAAGTACCATTGCAATTAGGGTACCAAATCATATAATCCCAAGAGGTATAGCTAGGAGAATTGGCGGTCCAATTGTAGGCACAAGTGCAAATCGAAGTGGTGGACCAAACCCATTCGAACTGTCGGTGGCGTTAGAGCAGCTAGGTGATGAAGTAGACTTGTACATTGATGGAGGGCTCTCATCTGCTCAGGACAACTCCACAATAATTGGAGTTGAAGCTGCTGAAACAGAGGGAGAACCTCTCAACATTAAAATATACAGAGAGGGTGCATTACCAATTTCACAACTTGAAGCCAACTTGAAAGTAGATACGGATGCTTTGAGATACTGGAGCACACGAATTATCGATGTTGATATGTGAGGCGAGCCATACTGCGAAACTACAATCTACTTGTGTCATGCCCCAGAGAACGTGAACGAGCTGCTGAATCGGAGGTAAGATACTTTATTGGAGACCTACTTGAGGATGCAGAACTAGAGATATCTCGGACTCCTGTTTCTGGACTCTTGGCCTGCAAGACATCACTAAATCCCTTTGAGGTTATCAAACGACTCAAAGAGTTTGCTGATGAAAACCCATACCAGTTTCGCTTTGCTATCCGTTTTACTCCTCTGGAAGAATGTGTTGGTTCAGAGATCACAGAAATTGTGGAAGCAACCCAGAAATTACTTCCAAAAATCGGGGAGAACGAGAGTTTTCGGGTGACTGTTAGGCGTAGGCATACAGATCTTGATAATATGGAAGTAGTGATAGCAGTTGCGGATGTTATCCCTAGGAAAGTCAACTTGGATGCACCAGATAAGACCCTACTAGTTGAAATCGTTGGAGATTGGACAGGGATTTCAGTTCTAGATGAAAAGAATGACATTTTATCAATAATGACAATGCGTGATGATATGTACTAGTATTGAACCATTCAGCTTTCAAATGCTACAAGAGAAACTCTACTCACAAGACAGCGAGAGAGAGCCAACATCTTTGATTCCAAACTCTCTGTGTCTGAAACAGTATTGATTTCTTTGTCGCTTATCTCATAGTGATTCTTTATCCGTGCGATTCGTTCCTCCATAATTGGAAATGAGGGGATAATCTCCTTCCCAACTCGGTCGGCTAAATTGTGAATGACCTTTTCTACAGAACCTTCATCAAGTCCGATTACCACAGCAGCTATTTCGTCGAGACCATCATACACACCCAAGGCATCAATAGCTTTACCTATTTGTCGTTGTGCAGAAGCAAAAACAAGGATTTCTACATCTAAACTCCGTGAAAGCATGTATTTTCCTTGCTGTGCATTGATTGCATTCTGCGCTGCGGAGAGTAG
>PJET01000002.1 GCA_002825515.1 Candidatus Thorarchaeota archaeon MP11T_1
AGGGTAGGTTAACGACACTACTGAGCCGTTCGCGACGGACTCGGATGCGAGCCCGTTCCACTTGCATGTCTTAACCCCAAGCCGATAGCAGTGCCCTCTAGCAGGATCAACTAGAGTTGTCCTAATCATACACGGTTAGCAAGGAATGACTGGAGTAGTAGTCAGTCTCCGTGTACAATATTTACACACTTTGAACTTTAATTGCTTGATGAAGTACAGGCCAAACGGGGTTAGCAGAGATGGCTTACCCATTAATGCCTGCACACTGTTGAGCGTATCTTAGACCTGAGGGCATTCTGACACTCCTTGTGCCAGTCTATCTCACGTCCGCATCTTGTCGTCGTGTCTGGAAATCACCAGCCATCATCGCTTGGCATTCGCCGACAGCGTCCGGCCTGACACCGTATGACACGAAAGCAAACCCCCCCGCGAAGAGTTCGAATAAAAAGCTTTCCAAGGGGCGACTTTTTTGACGTTGGATTGATACCATTTTAGTAATTTCTAGCTTTGTTTCAGAATGGCGGAATATTTTGATAGTCGCGCGTCATCTTTGATCAAATTGAGGAAATTCCTGCGAGATTGCGTAGTAATATCATCAGCAGTCGTTTTTCGAAGCTCGGCTATTCGTTCCGCAACTATCTGTAATGCATCAAGTGGCATTCTCCTGGGAGGTCTATTTGGACCGTCGGTTTCTATGAGAAAAAGGTCATCAGGAATCAGAGTTGCTATCTCAAGGCGTTCCTTCCAACCCCTAATTTCTGACTCGTATGATTTCAAATAGCTTCTGTCGAAGGCAAAGTATAGATTCGAATCAATGATTTTCTCAACTAATTCAATTGGACCATAATAGTCATGGATGATTCCGTTTCGGATGGAGTAGTTCTCAAGCATCTCGAGAGCTGCGCTTTCTGCCCCTGCAACATGGAATATTACAATGGTATTTTGCTGCTGTGCAGACTCCAGAAATCTCTCGAGAAGAGGTTCCTGCAAAGGATAGTTTGAGGCGTCCTCTGTCCACTTTCGGTCAAGACCGATTTCCCCAAGCATCAATGCCTCGTCAGCAAGTCTCTGGATTGTATCAAGCTGGTCCATGTGTTCATGTGCGACCATTGGGTGAACTCCAAAGGCGGGAAGAATGAGCTCTGAACGTCTTGCTAGTTCTAGTGTTTCATTATAAGACGAAATATCAGTTGATACTGATACCATTAGTACTCCATTTTCATGTATGTCCTTTAGAGCTCGATCGGTGTCCTCTTGATAATATGAGAAGTGATTGTGAACATCTACTATCATTACAGTAACCTCAGGTTCAGATGTAGATTTGGGCTTGTTCGAATATCATTATTCTCGTCAGCGCATAGAACTAAAGTGATGGAAGGGCGGGGATTAGCCCCGCCTCTCACAGCGGTGAAAGATTTCTATTCCGCATCTTGCAGTTGTCGGTGGCTTCCATCTAAGATATTGTAGGATTCTTTGAATATAAAGTAATGATGAACGAATTATCAGGATGAATCATATAGTAAGAATCTCCGCGGAATTATATCATAGATTCATCCAAAAGCCCTAGATGATTCATCCACTGTAAATAAGACCAAAACTGACGAGATTATGGTAGGCGTCACCAAATGCAAGCGGAATTGCTTTCATTAATCAGATTGGATCTAATCTTCGAGTCCATTAGTGGACTTATTGCATTGATTGTAACCATCTATGCGACAAAAGCATACAACTTGACTGGACAAAAGAGACTCTCAGACCTATCTACGGGGTTTCTTGTCCTATCGATTGGAATGTTTGGAAGGGTCATTGGAACATGGTATTTCATTGTACAGTTTGGATTAGATGGTGATTCAGGAAATCAGGTTCGATTGATTGTAACGATTGCTTATGGTGCATCGAGGATAATGGCCTATGTTCTATTTCTGATAGCAACTAGACCTGCTCGGCATCGCGAACAGCTAAATGAAAACAATATGGTGGGAGTGAGTTTCCTCCTAGCGACGATACTTGTGGATCCATCATTGGAAGTAATAGCGATACTTGTTCTAGTTGGAGTAGTCATTCAGGCTATAATCAACTACTCTTCCACACGGAGTAGATACGCTCTCTATGTCTTAGTTGGCTTCTTCTTCATCCTGCTGAGTCATATTCAAGTGGCTCAGACATTAACAAATCCAGGCATGTACTTGATGAGTCAGCTATCTCAATTGATTGGATTCTTGTCATTTTTGGTCTTACTCTATAGGACTGGCAAGCAAAATGAGTAGAAAACGGGCCTATCGCTCAAAGATGCGCATCTTGGCTGATATGATGCGTGCCATTCAGAGTGAGGGAGAGGATGGTGCAGGCCCAACCAAAATACTCTATGTTGCGAACCTATCTCATGACCGATTGATGCAATATCTCGATGAACTCATAGAGAAAAATCTCATCAAAGAGGCGAATCCAGGGATTGAGAATAGGCTATACGTTCTTACTGAGAAGGGGAGAGAATTTCTTAGAGAATTTGTGAGGGTTGAACGGTTCTCTGAAGCCTTTGGGATAGATATCTGATAGTACTTTTTCGGTAACAGTAGACAAGGTTTTAAGATTTGTAAGTCGGTGGAGTTTTTGAAACGGGCCGGTAGATCAGACTGGTAGATCGTCTGATTCGCATTCAGAAGGTCGCGAGTTCAAATCTCGCCCGGTCCACCACCATCCTTTTCCGTTCGGACTAATGTTAACATAATTATTGCAATCAATGTGACAAGGATTGAGTACAAGAAAGCAAACTGGGGTGTGATATCCCAGAGGTAGCCAATTATGATACCAGCAGGTAATGCAGTAATTCCTACAGCCATTTGGAATGCTCCAAGTATGCTTGCTCTTCGTTCTTCTTCTACTAGGTCGGCTACAAGGGTTGTCTGAACTGGATCAAGAGCTCCATTCATCAGTCCAAAGATAAGGAATAATGGGAGTATTAGTAAACCAAAAGACTCCGCAGACATAAACACCAGATATCCCCAAGCTGCAGTGATTAGTAAGAGCAAGAATGCAACAAACAGTATTGGTTTTCGACCCAATCTATCTGATAGTCTTCCAAAGGGATATGCACTTCCAGCATAGACTGCAGTGAAGAGGATGTAGAGAAGAGTTTGTTGTGAGGGTTCTGTAAACCCATAATTCTCTGCATACAAAAGAAGAAGGGAATAGCTGAAAGTAGCAAATGCAAACAGGAGAGAGGCCATCAAGAAAACCTTCAGGTTTCGATTGAGACCCTGAAAACTAACACCTCTGAAGATGTCCTTGCCTCGTTTCTCCTTAATTAATACTGAGACCACAATAATAGATCCTATTGTTGGGATTGCTGCAAGGAGTATGATGCCGAGATAACCAAGGAAATCGAAGAAAAACAAAGTAAGCAGGAAGGTGATTATTGAACCAAAGAGTGCACCAGCAGTGTCAAGGGCTCTGAGAACACCAAAAGCTCGTCCTCTTTTTGATTCTGCTGCATGTCCTGCAACAATTGCATCCCTTGGAGGTCCTCGCATTTTCCCTAAACGATCCATAGATTTCCAAAATACTAATTGCAATTTCGAGAACAATAGAGCTGCTAATACAAAGCCAATTCGAGAGAACATTGACAGGGAATAGCCTAGTATAATGAATGCCTTTCTTTTTCCAGTCCGGTCTGAAGCGTAGCCAGCTGCTAGTTTTGAAACAGATGTGATTGTAAGAGCCAGACTATCGATTATCTGAACCTGACCTGCAGTGAATCCTAGCTGATTACTTAGGAAGGTTGGCCATATTGGAGCAATCATATCGGAACCAGCATCATTCAGAAACGAAGCCATTCCAAACACATAAGCAGGGTTTCTTTGGGTTTCAACTTCATCGGATATCTGGTCATCAGTCATAGATCCCACACACAGATGTTCTATTGAAATCACGGATTAATATTCTAGTTGGAACCCCAACCATATGCAAAGTAATTTTACTGAAATCAACTTTGACATAAACATGGTCGACGTTTTACGAAAAGAGGTCCCTTATGGGTTTGATGAAGCAGTAAAAAGAGTTGAAGAAGCTTGTGTAAGTGAGGGGTTTGGTCTACAGCTCACAAAAGGCGTTCATGATATCTTCAAACAGAAGCTCGGAATAGATGAATATCCAAGATATACTGCAATTCTTGTGTGTAATCCACAACTAGCAAAGATGGCGCTCGATGCATCAAAGGACATTGGTACGATTTTTCCATGTAGTTTTGTCGTATATGAGGAGGATGGCAAGGTCAAAGTTTCACACACATCAATAATGAAAATCGCAGCTGAAACAGGTCTAGCCTCGAAAGAAATCATGGCTCCTATAATCGAAGAAACTGGCAAACGAATCAAAAAGGTCTGGGATAAAATCTAAGGGTTTTGGATTTCGAAACCTTCACAAGAGTACATCACTCCCTGAAATCCATGAAAGATTGGATACGTGAGCAGTGGGAGAGTAATGCTGATGCATTTGCAGATTTGATTGGCGGAGAGGGCACACCACACCACAGGAAAATCCTGAATCCGTGTGTAGAGAGACTTCTAGGGAATGTCAAAAATAGAACCCTCCTTGATGCAGGATGTGGAGAAGGGTATCTCTCAAGATACTATTTCAAAAAGGGAGCTCTTGTGACTGGTGTAGATATTTCTCCTAAGCTGATAGATGCTGCTAGAAAGCATGGAACAGATGTCCAATACAAGATTGCAGATGTTTGCAATCTTGACGACTTCCAAAGTGAATCATTTGATTTGGTGATGTCAAATCTGGTGCTTCTGAACATTCCATGCCTTAACGATGCTCTCAAAGAGTTCCATCGCCTGCTAAAACACAATGGAATTCTGGTATTCTCAATTGTTCATCCGGCATTCGATTTCTACGGACCCGGCTCATGGCATATGGGTGATAAAGATCCGGAAACAAAAAGACGCCGAGGACTCTATTTCAAGGTAGACCACTATTTTGAAGAGAAGGAGTATCAGAGATATTGGAAGACACGAGAGGGTGAAGACTTCCCGGCACCAATCAGTTTCTTTCACAGGACCTTGTCTACCTATCTAAACAACCTGTCCAGAGTCGGATTCAACTTGGTAGAGTTCGCTGAACCAGAACCTATTAATGATGATCCATTCTTCGACCGTGAAAAACGTATTCCGTTCTTTGTTGTAGTCAAGGCAATCAAAAAATAGAATTATAGTGACTAAACCCTTTTGGATGAGAGATTAAACAGTGGGATAGGTGAAGCCTGTGAGCGAGGAGTCTGGACCAAAGTATTATCCTGTGAAATTGATATGGACAGGTGGCAAGAGTGGCAATCTCATTGTTGAGGGAAAAGCAACAATCAAGACAGGAGTACCATCAGGTGGTCCAGAAGAGGCCATGTTTCACTCTCCTGAGGACCTCTTTGTTGCATCAGCCACAATGTGTTATATGAATGGGTTTGTTGAATTCGCAAGAAAGATGCGAATTGATTTCACATCATTCGAATGTGACGCTGTAGGCACCCTAGAGAAGATTGGGAGAAGCTTCGAAGTCACCAAAATAGATATGACTGCTAAGGTGAGGATTGGTTCTGAAGACATCCGCAAGAGGATTGATCGCGCATTGGAACTTGCTGCAAAATACTGCTTCATTGGTAACAGTATGAAATGTCCAATTACTCACAAAACTATGGTGAAGGTAGAGTGACCTAACCAAACGCTTTTCATAAATTAGAGACACGATAGACTGGTGACATGGATGAACGATGAATCACATGAATACAATGTAAGGGTAGATTGGACACATGACCGAGTGGGAAATTTGTCTATTGAGGGTAAGCCAACAATTCAAGTCTCATCCCCACCTGAATTTGAGGGTCCTGAGGGAATTATCTCACCTGAAGATCTATTTGTTGCAGCTGCAACTTCCTGTTTCATGACTACATTTGTGGCTTTTACGAAGAAGATGCGTTTCGATTTCAAGTCATTCTCCTGCGTGGGGTATGGCACACTTGAGCGAGTTGACAAAGGTTTCCAATTTACAAAACTTCTCCTACAGACAAAGGTAGAGGTTGAGTCAGAGGGTCTTAAATCCAAAGCTGAAAGAGCATTGGAGCTTGCTGGAAAATATTGTCTAGTTTCGAACAGTATGAAGTGTCCCACTGAACATGAGAACGAGGTCATTGTGGGATAGATGAGATGATTGGAACAATCTTCCACGTAACATAACCATTACTCTTCAGTTGGTGGAAGAATGTAAATCACTTTCTCAGTTTCGGGAAGGGTCACCTCTACGAACCTGTCATCCTTTGGTTTACCGAAGCTGATCTTTTCAACACCATGCATCGCTTGAAGATCCTTGATCCATGGTTTCAGATTCTCAGAGATATATGCTTCAGGAAGTCCCTGTCTTAGAGAGAGACCACTCTCGCGCTTGAACTTCCAAAAACCAGAGTTTGTTTGCATTAATAGTTCGGTATGTTCGGTCAGCGGTGAATTCCAAGTCCTCTCATATGTGGGAAAACTATGTCTATGAATACCTTTGGCGTCATAGAGTTCGCGATATATCCTGTCAGAGATGAAAGGAGTCATCGGAGCCAGAGCTCTTGATATGACTTTCAATACTTCGTGTAGCGTAAACCAAGCTGACAGCTGCTCGTCTTCTGTGAATGCACTATCTGAGTTGAACGACCTGCCTTTAATCATCTCTAACACATGATCTGCGAAGAAGTTCCATGTGAACCCACGAATATCAATGGCGGGTTTATGGAAATCAAGCAAGTCACACTCAGGAATAATCCGTTCTACGAGAGCATTTGTTTCTGCAAGTATCCACTGGTCTACCTGAGTCAGTTTCTTGAACGGAATAGGCTCAGGGATTGGGAACATCGAGATAAACCGGGCAATATTATAGAGCTTGGTCATGAACTTCGATACACCAGCTAGACGGTCTTCTGAGAATCGAACATCACTTCCGAGACCAGCCTCTAGAGCGCCGTAGATTCGCATCGCATCAGCACCGTATTTCTCTACAAACGGCATAGGTGGGGGTGAGTTGCCTTTCGACTTGCTCATTGCTTCCCCCTTGTCATCTACAACATGTCCAGAAACCCAGATCTCGCTGAAGGCGGGTTTCCCAGTCAGCTGGAATGTACGGAGTAGAGAATAGTAAAGCCAGGTTCTAACAATGTCCTTTCCTTGAGGACGCATGACATTGCTGAAACCCTTCCTGAACAGCAAATCATTATACATGTACCCTACAGCTTGCATTCCACTTATTGAGGAGTCCATCCATGTGTCAAATGTCCTCTCTTCACCTACAAAACCTTCCTCAGCACCACATTTTGTGCATTTCGAGAACGGAGGATCTTCTCTCCAAGGTTGATAATACCTTGGCTCATTGGTTAGCTCTGGAACAAGAGGTTTGTTGCAGGATTTGCAGTACCAGATTGGTAGCTCAGTTCCATAATAGCGCCGCCTGCTCACAGGCCAGTCTACTGTCACTCTGTTGAGCCAGTCTATAAGGATTTGTCTGTGAAAATCAGGGTAGAATGGTGTATCATCTGCAATCTTGAGGAGATCCTCTACAAAGTCAACCTGTTTCACATAATATTCATCCATTGCTATGAACTCAATAGGAGTTCGACTGCGCCAACATTGCGGCACCCTTTGAATTGTGTCTTCTTGTTTGAAAAGCAGCTTCTTCTCCTTGAGGTCATCAATCACTTTCATACGAGCATCTTCAATTTTTAGACCTGCATATTGCCCTGCAGCCTCGGTCATAGTGCCATTAGTTGATACTGCAGCGATTGGTGTAAGAGCATGGTCACGAAAAGCCATGACATCAGCTTGATCTCCATAGCTGCACACCATGAGCGCCCCAGTTCCGAACTCCATTTGTGCTGTAGGACTAGGAAGTATAGGCACTTCTAAGTCAAATAGTGGTACTTTTGCAGTCTTTCCATGATAGGACTTGTATCGCTCATCATCTGGATGAACAAATACAGCACCACATGCACATAGCAGCTCAGGTCTTGTAGTTGCTATCTCAAGGGGTTCCAGTTCTTCCACTTTGAAGTAAATATAGTGGAGTTTCGCGGGACGTTCCTTATACTCCACCTCAGCGTCAGCAATTGTGGTTCCACATTCAAAACACCAGTTGTTGGGACGATAATCACTGTAGACTAGACCCTTGTTCCAAATGTCGATGAATGTAGCCTGTGTCACAGCTCGATAACTTGGATTGTCCGTTCGATAACTACCCTCATCCTCATAGGTGTTGAAGGCAATACCTAGTCTCCTGAAACCATTGAGTGCAATCTTCTCATCTTCATCGAGTCGTTCCTTGCATAGGCGGAGGAATTCCTCCCGCGGAGTTTCATGCATGTGAATTTTAAGTTCTTTCTCAACTCGAACCTCAACTGGAAGACCATTGCGATCAATCCCAAGGGGGAAGTTGACTTCAAGACCTTGCATTCTTCTATAACGAGCTATTGTATCAATCTGTGAATAGTGAATTACTTGGCCTACATGCATTGGACCTGAAAGATAGGGAGGTGGCGTGTCCACTGTGTAAATTTTCCTTCCAGAGTCCATATTGAACTCATAGGTGTCTTCATGCGCCCATGTTTCAAGCAACTCAGCCTCTGCTCCGGGCTTCCAGCGTTTGGACTTAATCTTCGGTTCTAGCTTAGACAAAAGGATCAGTCTCCTTGATGTCAGCAAGGGTCGGCACTTGCCGCTTAACTTCGAAAAATGTAGTTGGCCTTTAAGAGTTATGGCCAAACAAAACTAACCAGACCTATCCCCCCAAAAAAATAGTCAGTGTTTGATTTTGACAATTTATGAATGATATGAGAACTTAGGAAGAATTGCTTACATAGAGTATGGGCCATTTTAGAGAATATGCAAATGCAGTAATAAAGAGGGAAATGGAATATTTGGCGCGCTAGACCATGTTTAAACGCATTTTCCCCTAGTCGAAAATTCGACGAACTGGTCTATTCAAGAAAGCTTCATTAATAGTGTCCAATAGAAGAACATGTTCGTAAGTGTATCAGGGGACATACTATGAGAGCTGTACTCAAAATTGGAGGATCGCTCCTCTATGATGAAGACGGTCAAGTTCGCATTGACCGACTGAGAGAGTACGCTAACTCAATCAAGTCCTTAGTCAAAAATGGGCATTCATTGGTTGTTGTGGTCGGTGGTGGAAAACCAGCACGCATCTTCATTACTGCAGCAAGAGAACTCGGAGCAAACGAGGCTCAGTGCGATTGGCTTGGAATTAAACTGGCCAGGAATAATGCTGAGTTACTCTGTGCAGCTCTTGGTGAATATGCGTATCCAAAAATAATCGACGATTATGATGAACTAGAAGTGGCAATCAATCTTGGTAAGGTTGTATTATTGGGAGGTATGGTGCCTGGTCAGTCAACTAACGCGGTAGCTGCAGCTTCTGCAGAATTGATACAGGCAGACATGTTATTCAACGCAACCAATGTTGATGGTGTATATGATCGCAACCCAGAAGAAAAAGGTGCCAAAAAACTTGACAGTGTTGACATCGCTACGCTGAGAGGTATTTTGTCATCTGAGGGTACCAAAGCAGGTCAGTATAACCTGTTTGATCCGGTCGCAATAGGGATTGTTGAACGCTCGAAGATTCCTACTGTGATATTCAACGGAAACAGCCCAGAGAACCTGAAAAGGGTTTTCAACGAAGAGAAGATTGGAACCCGAATAATACACAATACGAAAACATGAATCTAACAAGAGGCGAAAATGAGTTGAAGAGGCTGCTCGAGAGGATATTTGCATCCCGCGCACAGACCCGTGTTGTCCAGCACTTCCTGGACCGTCCAAAGGAGTTCTTTAATCTAAGTCGATTGGCCAAGGAAACTGGACTTGCTCATTCAACAATTCACCGTGTGATGCAACCTCTTGTTGATATGGGACTCGTGAAAGAAATCAAAGCGGGACAGCAGATTAGATTGTTTATTCTTGAAACAGAGGATGACCGGTCCAAGATTATCTCAGATTTCTATGCTAAAATTAGACCCCATCTTGAGACAAGCTGAGAGACAACTCAAGTACAATTTTTTCATCACTCCAGCCAAAACGGCTATATTGAGATAGAATATTCATGCAAGGTGTGCCGAGGTAGTCAAGTGGCCAAAGACGGTGGACTCAAGATCTTAGGCATGACGCCCATGGGAAATCCACTCCCGTAGGGGTTCAGGAGTTCGAATCTCCTCCTCGGCACCAATTTTCTACAATTTTGTATATGGATACTGAGATACTAAGGACCTATTTTCTTATTCGAACAGTCTTCGCATCAGTGTCTTTCACGATTTCTTCGGGTTTGATTCTAAGGAGGTGTCGGTCAGTCCCTCCACCACCAATCACCTCGGGCATTTCCATAACTCTTGGATCAATTAACACAGTAGCGTTCTTGATGGCTATTGGCGGTGTACCACCAACTTCGAAACCAGTTAGATCCAATGCTTCCGCAGGGGTTGCTAGCTTGGGTGGTAGAATATTCAATACCTTTCCAATTCTTTTGGAGCTCGCGCGATCAGTACCATTAACAATAGCGAGGATTACATTATCATCAGCTAAGAATACCACTGTCTTGATGAACCGTTCAGGAGGAACACCAAGTTCATTGGAAGCAGCATCAACAGAATGAACACGACCTGTCATAGCGAGTATTTCAGCCTTGATGTTGTTGGTTTCAATGTAGTTCTGCAGGTCTTTATTGTCCAACATCATTCACCTCAAAATGTCATGAATGTTGCTTCTACTTTAATCAATCCACCCTTTCGAGTCATTTGAAATGAAATCGATAGTAATGTGTTTTAATGCAGGCGTTTTTCAGAGATGTCCAAGGTTGCATTTTAATAATAATGGACAATATTTTGAGAGAAAGAGCAGTACTCACGTTGCTTCCAACGCGAGTACTTCAGCTAGAGACAGTTTGTTACCATCTCCTGTGTTATTATTCTGAACCTCATGATTTGAGGAAGAGCCTGTGGATTCATCAGATTGGATCATCTGAGTTTACCTCAGGAAAGATGTCTTGTAGACTTCAACTCGTACTTGTGACTTCAATCTCTGAAGTTCATTCAAGTCCGGTTCAGCACTAAGTTTTTTCCTAAGTTTCGCAAATGCCATTGGATTACCTCCGATAGGTGTATGCGTAAGCTAGAGCATCGGTCGACATGACCTTTGCCTTGTTGTTCTTCAGCACAGATGTGTTTCGTGAGTTAGTTGCTAGAGCCATGATATTTCACAAGAAATACTGCTCAGATTTAGTATATATACCGAAGCCACGTATTAGGGTCACAGGACGAAGTCACATAATGTGACTATCAAGAAATGGTTTCAGAGTACAATTTACGGTCTATTTCTTAATGGATTTCATCAGTTTCTTCAAAGAGTGTGTATTGATGACATCATCAGGAGTCAACCAGCCACGGCGAGCTTGGTATACTCCAAATTGCATATAATCAAGCTCTGAAACTCTATGTGCATCTGTGTTTATTGCAATCTTCAGACCAATCTTAGTGGCAGCACGTAGATTGCCAGCGTTCAGATCCAGTCTTTCTGGGTAAGCATTTAGCTCCATGATCACATTGTGCTTCTGTGCAGTTTCAAATACTCTCTCCAGATCGATTTGAAATTCAGACCGCTTTCCAATTAACCGACCAGTGGGATGTCCGAGGATGTGAACATATTTATTTTCTAAAGCATGGCAGACGCGTTCTGTCATGATCTCCTTAGTGTCTTTCATCCTACTGTGAATCGAGCCAGTGACAATATCCAACTGGGAGAGAACATCATCTTCTATATCTAGACCGCCATCAGCTAGAATGTCTACTTCTGCACCTTTCAGTATCTTCATCTTCCAGCGACCTGATGCATTAAGATCATCAATCTCCTCAATCCGCTTCAGAAGACGACCTTCATCCATACCATTTGCTATTGTAAGACTTTGAGTATGGTCTGATACACAGTAGTATTCGTACTTTAGTGTTTGAGCTTCGTTCAACATCTCTTCGATTGTGTTTTTACCGTCAGACTGGTCTGTATGACTATGAAGATCTCCTCGGATGTCATTCATCGATATTAAATCAGGAAGTTCACCACGTTGAGCAGCCTCTATCTCCCCTTTGTCCTCTCTCAGCTCGGGTGGCACCCATTGAAGTCCAAGAGTTTTGTAGATATCATCTTCATCCTCACCAGCAACTTTCAGGTCATCTTTGAAAAGACCATATTCATTCAGCCTATACCCCATCTTCTGAGCGATTGACCGTAACTTTACATTATGGTCAACACTCCCAGTGAAGTATTGAAGTCCCGCACCAAAACTATCGCTTGGCAAAATTCTTAGATCAACTTGTAGACCAGATACTAGTCTCACTGACGATTTTGTTGGTCCATGAGCCAAGACTGTAGATACACCTTCTGAACCGACAAAAGCTTCCATTACAGTTTCCGGTTCAGTGGCTACAACTAAGAAGTCAAGATCGCCAATTGTTTCTCTTCTCCGACGTGTGGACCCTGCAACAGTCAGCTGTTTTACTACCTTTAGTTTGGATAGCTCATTCTCAATTTTTTCAGCTGCGGAAATGGCATCAGAGAGAAGCGTCCTCTCTATTCCGGCCCTCACAATTTGAATGCCCTCAATGATTTGTACTTGGGTCTTCTCACCAAGCCCTGGCAACCCAGAGAGCTTTCCTTCGTTGGCAGCCCGTTCAAGCGATTCAAGGTCAGTCACACCAAGCTTCTCGTACACGAGTTTGATCGTCTTGGGACCAACTCCTGGTATTGAGTCAAGCTCCAATACTTCTACTGGAACACGTGTTCTGAGTTTCTCAAGAATTTCAACTTCACCCGTTTCAAGATAACTCTTGATAACTTCTGCCAGACCCTTTCCAATACCGGGGATATCTGTAAGAGCACCTCGTTTTGCGACAGCTTCAACATCCTCTCCGAGAGATGTTATGGATCTCACGCCTCGATAATACGCAAGAGGTTTGAAACGGTCTTTACCCTCGATTTCTAGAAGTAGACCTATCTCTTTGAGTATCTGAGCCACTTCAGCATTTCTGGTCAATTTCTAGTCTCCTACTCATAGTCATAAGGATCAATTGATCTCACAGCATCTCTAACAGCGACAATATTCTCTTGTGGCGTATCAATAGTTACGACACATCCTGGGGCAATAATAACACGATTCGGACCAGCCGCATTTATAGCTTCACGAACTTGTTCTTGAGCTTGTTCTGGACTTCCAGTCCTGAATATTCCATTATGATCAATCCCACCCAGAACAGCTCCTCGAAATCGTTTCTTGCCTTGCTTCAGCGAGAGAGCTGAGCTTTGGTCTTCCCAGTTTATGCCATCGACCCCAGGGGTCTTTGCAATCCTGTCAAACCGGATTTCTTCATTCTCTTCTCGAGCATGTAGATGCAAAATAATGAATTTTGTTTTCCCTCTGAGATTTGTGATTAGCTTTAGATCATAGGGATAGACAAATTCCTTGTATTGGTAATCGGTGACTGAAGATTGCGTAGAGTGTTGAGAGGCCAAAAAGATACCATCAGCTCCTGCATCCATTGTCGCTTTGGCAAAATCTATCATTACATCTGTTATTATATCAAGTGCACCTTTCAATATCTCTGGATGCTCGTCAGCATATTTGGTGAAGTTCTTGTCAGAGATTTTGTCAGCAACCATGGTAGGATCAAAAACAGTAGCCATTGTTGGTACGACACCGTCTGCGTACTTTTGGATGAGCTCTACTGCACGAATTTGTTTACCAAGTTCACCTGCATTCGCATCAAGTGGTTCTAGAGTTTCCCAGTCACTCACAGTATTAATTGCTGCATTGGTTAGAGTTGTCGACCCAGTTATCGCACCATCATAGACTGCAGTGCAACCAAAGTCAATGCATGGAAAGTGACCAAAGAAAGATATCTTCATCAAATCGTGGTCTAGAAGTTTGTGGAAGTCTATCTCAGCATTGGCAAGACCTTCGGGAGTTCGGTCTATTTCAGGATGGTGTTTCCATAGAGAGATAGGAACCTTATCGCTTAAGTTACCGAGAAGAGTTTCTTTTATCAAATCGTATTTAGACATTGCAGGTCTACATGCAGAATTAGGAATAATGAGGCTTTCGAAGGGACTAACAAGGTTCGTCGCCATCAAACATAAGAGCAGAATAGAACCAGAAGTCCAAGTCCGATTCAGTATCAGGAGGATATCCTTTGTCGGAACTGACTGCTCTAATCAATCCGGAGGCAATCCTTAGCCTAGACGGTATCGATGAGTTAGACCGAATGAGAGCAGAACCCAATCCATACTGGAATCGAGCAAGACTTGAGGTGACGTGGAATCTTCCAGTTATGTCAGGATTACTCAAGAGCCCAAGGATATCTATTCAACCTATGCGCCAAGCTACACGGGAAGAACTGCTTTTGTTCCATGACCCCTCATATATTGAAACCCTAGAGCTCTTTGGAAATATGGGGACCGCATTCTCTGCTCGTTTTGGGTTGGATACTAATGAATGCCCTATTTTCCCAGGTGTTGACAAATATGCAAGCTACATTGTTGGTGGAACAATAGACGCAGTAATGGGTGTGGCTGATGGCAAGTTCGAAGACGCTGTATCATTCTTTGGAGGCCTTCATCACGCACTGGAAAGTCAAGCTGCAGGTTTCTGTTATTACAATGATTGTGTGGTTGCAATAAAGAAATACCAGCAAAAATATCCAGGAAAGAAGGTTCTCTATCTTGATACTGATGCCCATCACGGTGACGGTGTTCAACATGCATTCTATAGTGATCCTAATGTCCTGACAATATCACTTCATGAGCTTAGCATGGGATTCTTTCCAGGAACGGGTAGAGCAGAAGAAGTAGGAATTGGTGAGGGAAAAGGTTACTCAGTAAACATACCACTACCCCCGTTAACAGATGATGTTGAGTGGTGGCGAGCTTTCGAGGATGTAGTTGTTCCAATCTGGTTGGCATACAAACCAGACTTCGTTTTCTGGGAGGTGGGTGCAGATGGCTACATGAATGACCCACTTACAGATTTGATGTTGACTTATGACACATATCAACGGACTTCCAAGACTGTTCGTCAGCTTGTTCACTTAGGAACCAGAAAGTTAGTTGTAACAGGAGGTGGAGGGTACAACGCTGTGGCTGCAGCGAAAATATGGACTATCATATTAGCAGATATTGCAGACATTGCACTACCACCGACAATTCCAGCTGAATGGATAGAACTATGTCATAAACATGGTTTTCAGGTTAAAAGAGGTGGATGGACTAGTAGACCTTTCAGAATGCCTAGTGACCAGTATCCGAAGATTAGGCGAGCGGTGGATGACACGATAGAGAAGGTAAAGAGTCTTGTTTTTCCAACCTTTGGTTTAGAAGACCAAATTTAGCTAAGACGTAATCTAGCAACAACGCATCTATGATCTGTTTCATCTAAATAGATATCATAGATGTCAAAAGATTGAAACTCGATTGGAATCTCTTTCTCCATGAAATAATGATGAGGAATTCCACTTTCCCATCCTTGTTGTGGGACATAGGTGCCCTCCTCGACTTTAACTAGGTTCCAATCATCCTTTTCATTAGGAGATCTCGGCTTCAACACTGGAAAAGTGACAAAGAGGATTCCACCTGGTTTCAGAACTCTCTCAATCTCTCTGATTGTCTTTCTGATATTCTTGATAAGATTGTGATGAATGACTTGAATCGAGATAACTGCATCAAAGAAGTTATCATCATAGGGAAATGGGTCTTCCATTCTATGTTCGCAAAGATTGGCGTGTAGAGATTCATCTTTGAGCCAGTCTTGAGTCATGCTGAGGGCTTTTGAAGATGCGTCAAAACCATGCACGTCAAAACCTAAGCGCGAAAGGTATACAACATGCCTACCTGATCCACAACCAAGATCAAGAATTCTCGAGCCTTTATTGTCTTGAATCAGTTTCACAACTCTTTCGATACCTGAATGAGGATCCGTAAATACTCGACCTCTTTCTGTGAAAATATTATCCCAATCTGGCATTAGTAGTAATCTTCTACATCCTATAGGTGATATGGATTGTGGCTTGTTTGTCGGTTGAAATAAAAGATAGAATTAGCATAATTTAGTTCACATTTCCAAGGTGGACACAAACTTGAACATAAGACGTAGACATTTCGTTTTTATTCTAGGTTTAATGATTATGTTTTCGGGAGTCCTATCAGCAGCAAGTGTGCAGAATGGGTTCGGTTCAATAGCTGTCACAGAGGTTGATTTTCAAGCAGCTGATGGATCCTTGATTCATAGTACGCTTCAGAAACCAAATGATGCAACTGATACTGATCCATTACCGGGCGTAGTTGTGATTCATGGATCACAACAGAACAAAGAGTGGCTGATGGCATTTGGTATTGAACTTGCACGACGTGGGTTTGTGGTTCTTACAATCGATGCTAATGGTCATGGTAATTCTGAGCCAGGATTAGGTAGTGGAACAGCAGCATTGGATTATATCGCATCTTTAGATTTTGTTGATAATACACAGATTGGTCTAATAGGCCACAGCATGGGTGGTGGTATTGCTTGGGCCGCTATAAATGAGTCTAGCGTCTATGTACGTGCTCTGATTCTAGTTGGTTCTGGATTTCGAGAAAATATGTCATACATACCAAACACTCTCTTAGCAACAGGTAACTTCGATTCTCTGTCCAGATATCCGCACAACCCCGGCTTGTTAGAACCGTGGTTTAATGTGACTGATATTGTACCGGGAACAACCTATGGTGACTTTGATAACAACACAGCAAGAAGGGCTGTGTTTCCACGTACAAATCACCTTTTCGAAACTATTGATCCAGTAATTGTTAGTGAAAGCGTAGAATGGATGAAGAATAGTCTGAAGGGAGGAATTGAAGATGAGCACTGGATAGAGAGCGCGTCTATCCTGTATCCATTTTGGTTGCTTGGTGGACTTTTTGGATTAATCGGTGTTCTTCTTACGATTTTCCCTCTGATTGTTATTCTAATTGATATGCCCATCTTCTCAGACCTAAAGGGAAGACCTACTGACAAACCAGCCACAAAGAAGGCGTTTTATCTTTACGGAGTGATATTGGGATTGATTGGTGTTATCACTTTCTTCCCATTTCTTGCTATTGGTCTTCTATTAGCGAGAATAATACCCTTCCCAACATTTTATGGATTGGCAGTAGTATCATGGATTCTAGGAAGTGGACTTGTAGCCTTACTTGCTCTTTTTGCAATCCTACGAAGAAACAGGGTATCTCAAAGAGAAAAGAATAGCACGAGTAATGAAATGTCATCTCCAACACTAAGAGAGCTGTTTGAAACAGGAGGACAGAAGCCCTTACCCTATTTAGTGAAGACTCTTGTTTTGACCCTCATTGTGTTTGCATGGTTGTATTTGCTGACCCTACTCGTCGATCTAGGGCTTGTCTTGGACTTGAGATGCTTCCTTCCTGGACTCCACGACCTAACACTGGGACAAACAAGATTGGTACCGCTTTACTTTGTAGTATTTCTTGTATATACACTAGTAGATGGAGCTTGGCTGACAGGAATTATGCTGCCAGAGAGTTCAGGCACATGGAGTAAGGTTCAATTCAATTGGACTGTGAAATCAGTGTTTATCAAGACAATTCCCTACCTCATTCTCATTGCTTTCGAATTCATTGGAGGATACCTTGCAGGAGCACCTCTTGTTCCGGACATGATTGGTTACTCGTGGTTATTCTTCTATGCTTTTGCACCATGGTTCGCAATATGCACGGTGATCACAATGTTTGCCTATCGCGTGACAGGTAATCGTTGGCTTGGGGCAATGATCAACTCCATTCTGTGTGCATGGCTCCTTGCATCTATACTAGGTTTGAGCTGGTAGAATGTAATGAAACAGAGGAGCCATTTCTTGGTTCTTCTGTCATTTCTCTTTCAAATGAGTGAATAACCACTCGATTAGTCCTGTACCACGAGTCCCAAGTTCATTACAGTGATGAATAGCCATCTCTTCAAAGAGCTCTGTTGTCCCTCCATCGAACTCACGTGCAAATCTGATAAAACTCGTTGGAGAAATGATTGAAGATTGTAGAGTATAGCAGCATCCATCCTTGCCATAGACCTTTGTCAATGCACCAACTGGAAGTTTGGATTGTTTTTCATGATAGATGGTGTCAAGTTCGACTTTTATGATAGGAATGTGACTATCAACTGTACTAATTCCACCAGATGGATGGAACTGACCATCAACAGAGTCAAGACGAAGACCTATCGATAAATCATCAAACTGAGCATGAAGTGCAAACCAGCTATCAATATGCCAGTTTCGGGTGCCCCAGCTCTTGTCACGCTCCCCATATCCATTAAATTCCAATATTTCTCCACTAGTAAACTCGATTTTTCCTTTTGCTATTCCTGATTGCTCAAAGTGACCTGTCCAAGAAGTGCCACTCCCATGACCAAAATCATACGCTGGAAATCGGCCATTCCATCGAATGTCAGCTTTGAGGTTTTTCCCATTGTACCGGAGTGCCCATTCTTTAAAGGGCTCAATAACCTCAAAGGAGAGGAATCCATCTGAGAGAGATTCATGGAGGTTTTCTGGCACTTGACCCTCAGGCTCCACGAAGTATACCTCCCTTTTTCCATCATAGAAAAGAACGAAAACAAACTCTCTTTTTGATGCATTTGGTAGAAGTCCAATTGTTGAGAACCCAGAGATACCAGTATCTAGGTCCACCCAGTTGAAATAATAGCTCTCGCGCCACTCAGGATGCTCATTAGGTTCATGGGCATATTCATCAGCATCAACAAGCTCTACCATTACGAGCACCTACTCGGGTAATAGATAGAGAGTCGGATCTTCCTCCATTTCGTCATCAAATCGACCAAATCTGATGAAAGCTGGGTCAGCATCATTGTCCATAAAGAATGGCACATACTCATCTATAACGGACTGTGAGATACTCCAGTCAATCTTGTCTGTGATACCTACTCTGTCGGTGTATCGAGCAAATCCTCTCCAGTATGCCACTGCACCAGCGAGCATGAGCTTCTTCTTATCCCAATCTGCAAACTTTATGTATAGCTCAGAGAGAGCAGCTTCTGCGGCATCTCCATATGCAGGTAGCTCGTCAAGACCTAGAGGAATAATCTTGTTTCCCCGCTCAGTATAAGCAGCAACACTGGTGACGAGATTTGAGTAATCACCAGGCTCAATTGTCATTGTGCCAATATCATTGAATATGGCTGAAGCTCCCTTTATCGCCATAGCCACACCTAGCTTGGCAGATGGTAGTTTTACTTCAGTGTCAGACCAAGGAAGCCAAAGGTCACTCCGTCCATCGTGTAATCTAGTGAACTCGGTCATAACAAGAATCTCATCTTCGGAGATATAATATGGCCCGTGATCGATGAGCTTGGCGCGTGCCTCACACTCGTCCATGAACGCGTAGAGCTCTATCTGACCTAATGTGCGTCTTAGTTTCTTGACTTGCTCAGTGTCAACGGATTGAAGATTGTCTTTCACCCAATTCAAAGCAGCCTCATTGAAAGCAATATTCTTTCTACCAGACGCAGCAACAGTTGGTTTTCCGGTATTAAAGTAGGTTGTACCAAGCTTATGCCACTGTTCAAGCATCCATTGCCAGTGCCTCTGTTTCTCTTTGGCTTCTTTCTTCGGATCACTACCACATTTGTCGAAGACAATCCCCATGCGTCCAAGGGAGTAATAGAGCCAGAGATATGTGATAGAGAGTGCATGTACCTCAGAGAGCAGAGTCTTGCTCTGTTTAGCAAGATCTTCTGGAGTTGTTTTTGACCAGACCTGTTTCATGACATCATAGAGATGATAGTATGTATGATAGCATGACACTGAGATATACTCGTTTGTGGGAAATATTTCAGATTCGAGAAGGCCACGTTCAGCCAAAATATCTGAAAAAGTGTCAGAGATGTGTTTGATCATCTTGTTTGTGTCACTAATGTCCAGTGTTATCACTCTCATCATTCGTCAACATTTAGTTCTAAGACGGAGTCCACGTAGAAGTGGGTATTAAGCGTTTCAGGAAGCTAACGCGAAGCTTAATACATACAAATTAGGTTTCGCTGAAAGGTCTGTGGACGGATGAAAACTTGAGAGAAGTTGCTAGAGGTCTTATTTCATTAAAACTCTCAGCTGAGGGGGAGCTTAGATATATCACTACTATGAAGGAGGTGATTGAACTACTTAAGGAGGGGGCTGATGGTAAAATAGTTCTCGTGAATGATGGTGGGACAACATTTCTTGCACCAATTCTCTCAAAACTTGCAGGAGTAGTGTGTATAACCGGAGCTCTAGGATCACATCTGGCAATAGTCACACGAGAGTTTGAGATACCTGCACTAATGGGCACCAAGATCGTAAGTCCTGAAGAGTTAGACAGAAAAAATGTGATGATTCAGCCTGAAGAGGGAACAACAGGCGTATTATTTGTGACGGAGTGATTGATTATTTGAAAATGGTTCATACTCTTGAGATGGTTCAGCCTGATGAGATTGAATCTCATGGAGGAAAAGCTGTAAATCTAGCGAAACTTGCACGAAGTGGGTTTCTAATTCCGAGAGGCTTTTCGATTTCCACTGCCGCATTTGTCCAAATGGTAGAGAGTTGTCGGGATTTTGCAGATTTTCTGAAAAATGTAGACGATTCAGAAGATTTCGAAGAAATTTTAGAGATTTGTGAAAATCTGCAGAGGATAGTAGAAGATTATCGAATACCAAAGAGTCTTGATTTGGAGATATCGCGTGGGATTAAACACCTCAATGAACTGGGTGTGAGTAATGATCTTGGTTTTGCTGTACGATCGTCAGCAACGCTAGAAGATCATAGCGACATCTCGTTTGCTGGACAGGCAGAAAGCTATCTCTGCGTAAAAAATCAAAAAGAAATAATCGAATCTGTGAAGAAAGTATGGAAATCTGCATTCTCTGAGCGTGCTATAATCTATCTAAAGACAAAAGGAATTCCGATTAAACATTTGAAGATGGCAGTCGTTATTCAGGAAATGATACCGGCAGATGTGTCGGGTGTAATGTTTACTGTAAATGCTGTCAATAATAATACTGATGAGCTCTTGATTAATGCCACATGGGGCTTGGGTGACTGTCTTGTTTCAGGAAAAATAGAACCTGACACCTATGTTTTGGCAAAGACCCCATTCAGTGTAGTTCAACGTACTATTGGTGGAAAGGAACTCACCTCCATGCAGGAAATGAGCGAATTAGTCACGATAGATACTCCAAAGGATAAACAGTCAAAATATACGCTTGATGATGAAACTCTGCTCGATATTGCAGAGATTGGATTGAAGATTGAGAACGAGATGGAGTATCCACAGGATATCGAGTGGTGTATCAAACCAGATGGTGGTCTAGTAATCCTTCAGTCAAGACCGATAACTACCATCAACGTGCCTTCATCTCATAAAGAGTGACGCCGGGGTCAACAGTGATTGCTTGTTCAGGGCAAACTTTTATGCACTTCATGCAGCCCGTGCATTTTGAAAGCCAAATCGCATCAATCCTCCAAATCTCGGGATTGTGGGGATCTGGATGGTCCTCAAGTGTCGGATGCATCAGAAAGACAGCTGGGTCACACACCAATAGACACTTTCTACATTCACGTGGATCAGTGCTCGCGCCTGAGTGACACTTTGAATAGTCAATTGTAATCTTTGTCTTCTTTACCATCTTAGACACCTTAGTATTTTCCAGCCTGTCCTTTAACAGAGTCCCTTGGGACTAAATTGAGTGCGTCGTGCTTACATGCGTGTCTACAAACCCCACAACCGAAACACTTGTTCAAATCAACAATCACTCGGTTTACGGATGGCAAGTACCTTAATGCATTGAACTGACACATTCTTACACAGGACTTGCAGCCTTGACAGTTATCGATGTTTATTTCAATTAGGTACTCGGCTTTGTACACTGTACGCAGGTCAAAGTCGTTTCTGAGTCGGAGTCCGCCACATTCTGGGGTTTCACAAGAACAAATCGCATTAATATACGGAACTGGTTGGAACCAGACTGATGCAACATAGCCTTTCTCATTCTGTTCTTGTAGAGCCTGAATGGCCTCTTCACGATCAAGGCGGTACTTCACATCCTCAGGGATATATCGAGTGTGTTTCTCAATCACTTCCGAGAGTTGACCGAAGTTGATACAGACCGCATCTTTAACTCCCCTTTGCATCCATCTACATACACAGTAGTTCTTGATGATTGGCTCAGCAGCGAGATTTCCCATGATATGTTGAGCGTCCTCTAATGGAATGACTTGCCCAAAGTGACCATCAGCTCTCACTGGATTCCTATTGTTCTTCTCACTGTGGATTTGACCTTCAACGACCTTTCGGATTACACGACCTATGATTGGCATTTGCATCTTATAGCCCAAACCAATTGAATTGAACCCCATTATTTTTCGAATGAAGAGGGTTTCCATATTTTTCCACTGTTCGTCTAGGTATTCCCTGGCATTGTACTCATCTGCTAGTTCATCCTTATACAGTCTAGCGTTTTCATACCATTTGCCGCCGTCACCGTGTTTGAAACACCACTCGCACATTCTTATCGCCTGTTTCTTCGTTGGCTATTTCGACTAAAAATGCGATATTTAAGAACCACGTATTTATCTCAAATCAATCGGAAAAAAAGATTCATTCTAGAGAGGAAAAGCAATTCGTATCAAGAAGGTTTTTTTCACAGGATGCAGAACTGAGATTTAGTTTCCCAAATTGGTAGCGTGTGCACAATGATTAGACTGATAGGCGTTCTGACAATAGGCGGCGTACCTATCAAGTTTAAGAGCTCAATGGAAGCCGAAGGAGAACTGATTCTGGGACCATTGATTGAAGCCACCAAAGCATTGAGCGATATAATGGGTAGTGGTGAAGTCAGGAGACTGGCATTCAAAGACAACACATTGATTGTCACTGAAACTACCAAGGGATTCACTTTGGTGGCTTTAGTGAGCAAAGCAGAGGACTATATGGACAGCCTACTTCGTGTGATTGCAGAGAAAATAGATGAATCAGAAATTCAATTTGCTGATGGATCCGTAAATGATGAACAAAAACTCATAGTTGAAAGGATTCTTAGTCCCTATGCCAGAGACCACATTGAGACCTCGTTTCCTGATGCACTTTCTAATACTTGGAATCCAGTCTATGAAATATTAAGAAACCATGACCGATTTGCTGAGGTGATAAAAGAAGTAGATGATCTATTGGCTAGACCTGAGCCTGAAAAGAGGTGGACTCAATTCAAGGATGACTCCAAAGGGTCATTGAATTATGCATTAGCTCATGCTTTGAGGGGTGAATTCGACAGAGCATGTGCAATTGCAGTGGATCTTGAAGGAGAAGTAGCAGGAATATTCAGTATAAAGATGGGGGCCTTGGCACACTCGATGACAAAAGCAGTCCCTCCAACTCTTGCTGAGTTAAGAAACATAGCTTCAAGGTTGCCAGATGATCATTTGTTCACTGATTTAGCTAAGATTCTGGTGGGTTCTGTGGCTGGTGAGGTCATTCCTGCGGATTATTCTCGTGTCTTCAGAGAGTCAATGAGTCATTTTGAGTTCATTGATGACGATGAGCATCTTATGCTTGGTTTTCTCTTCCTTGATTCTAGAGTAGTAGACTATCCAGAGTTTTCAAAGAAACTCATTGAGCTATACAAAGGGAAATCAGAGGTCTATTGTTCATTTATTGAGGCAATTCAAGACCGAAACAACATTTTCGCTAAACTGTATTCCATAACAAGTTATGACGGGTTTAAGGAAGAACTCGGCTTGTATAAAGCTCAAATAGCCAGTATTCTTGGGAGCATAACATGGGTAACAAATGAAGAATTGATGTGGGAGCTACAGAAGGAGGGAAAAGGGATTGAAATCGGAATCACAGCTTCGCTGAGGTTACAGAACTATGTCGCCGTACTTACCGCTTTGACTGAGTCACCGGTATTGTCGATTGGCGAGCGAAAAGGATTCCTTGAAGAGGTTCTCATGATCTATCGTGATTATTTCAGGATATTAATGACGACTAATATCCCTCTTTTCGCTTATACTTTGGACAGTGTTTTTCAGAGTCTGGGTGTCGCTCATGCAGAGTATTATTTTCTGTCTACTGGTGAAACAAGGAACCAACATATTCGACGGATGATAGAATTCCTAGGAGATATCTACGAAACAATGGTCGAAGAATGGCCCAAAGCTCGTGTTCGATTCTCACTCTTTGTTGTGACCAATTCAATATCTCCCGTTCTCGCCCGAGCCGGAGAGCTACCAGATGCTGAGATTCGACTGTTGTATGCAGCGATGCAACTCATTGACGTCAATACAATTGATGCAACCCAGATCACCCGACCCACGACATACACTACATATCTGGGCAACACGAATACTTCACTTACTGCGTTAGCATCAAGAGTGCTTAAGGACGAAGTTCGCATAAAAGTCCTCAAAGATGGTGTGAGCGTCGCATTAGATGTACAGGAGTGGTTCTTATCATTTGGTGAAGTGATAAGGGATGATGCAATGTCTGCAACTTACCATGCGTCTTTGATTGCAGATTTGGTGGATGTAGCTGAACTGAAGAAAATCGTTGACAAAGTTATTGATTTGAATAGAATTGTAGTACAAGACCCAAACAAGTTTGACTACGAGCTAGCAATGATGTCTGTTCCTCTCATGGACCTCTTATCGAAGTCTTGGAGAAGATTGGCTGATGAAAAATATCTTAGGCTGGCAAAGAGGACATATGATTCAGCCATTTTGGCTTGGAGAAAATATGGATTTCACGAGAAGGCAGAGAATTTCAAGAAGTCGTTTAGTCAATCCTTAGAGTCCAAGTAGACTCGTAGTAGCATCCCAGAGCTGTTTCTGGAGTTCGGTATCATATGAGATCTCTGAGGTTTCAACCACTTCTTTCTTAGCAAAACACTTCCCAGTGATGCCTGCAACATCAGGCGATGAGGACACATATACTGATGTTTCAGCACCTTCTTTGGCACTAAGCTGGAAAGGTTTCATCATTCCAAACATAATTCGAGACATAACACTGCCAGTATTGCGTCCAAGATTAGTGGCCACAAAACCAGGAAGAACTACATTGACTGTTACACCTGTGTCTTTCAAACGACGAGCCAGCTCGTAAGTATGCATGACCACCATGAGCTTTGCATTTCTATAGACGTTCATGGACTTGTAGGATGACTCGCTCTGTAGGTCATCTAAATCTAATTTCGCCGATTTATGGAGTCCAGAAGAGAGATTAATTACTCTCGAGGGAACAGATTTTTTCAGCAAAGGCAATAGTTCGTGTGTAAGAAGAAATGGTGCAAGATAGTTTACAGCAAGTGTCATCTCGAATCCTTCAGCAGTTACCTGTCTTTTGTTGAGGACAGCTCCCGCATTATTCACTAGGACATCTAATCGATCATACTTGTTCTTGAATTCCAGAGCCAGACCCCGTATCTCGTCCATCGAGCACAAATCGTAAGTCATCAAGTCCACAGAATTGTTCTCACTCTGTTCGATTATGTCAGAACGGGCATCTTCACCCCTTTCCGTGTTTCGAACGACCATAACAACTCTAGCGCCCATTTCTGCTAGGCCTAATGCTGTTTCTTTTCCAATACCGGAATTACTACCTGTTACAATACACACTTTGTCCTTCAAGGTCAGTTCTCCATGTTGAGATATTTTGGCATCTAGATGTGTCAGTGACTACCTTCTTTAAGATGTGGGTATACCTAGAGTTCTATGTTTTTAATTGAGAATATTTTTGACTATCTTTCTTGGGCAAACACTTCAATCTGGAAAATAGTTGAATCACTTAGTAATGAGGAATTTATGCAGACCCTTGCAGAGGGTGGGGGTAGTATTCAGAGAAGGTATATGCATCTCGCTGAAGATACTTGGGAATGGTTTCATGATTGGCACAGTGAGGAACAAGAATCGCCTGATTTCCATGATATGACAATGGGAGAGCTCTATCAATTCATTTCTGACTATTTGGAAAAATGGCGAACTGTAATTAAAGAAAGCAATATCGGAGAGTTCACGGATGAAAGAGAAGGGAAGACGGTCGTGATAACAATAGATGAAATGTTGTTTCATTTGGTGAACCATTTCACATACCATAGAGGACAGATCGCGATGGGTTTGAAGATACTTGGAAAAGATGTTCCTATGACTGATTATATTCCCTATAGATTCTCTGCGGTGCAATAGATGGATTTTGGTGGTCTAAATAAGGCAAAAATTGGCACATATGAACGAGGCCATCCTATATGAGAGTTCGTTAATTTGTGTTGGAGTTATAGATTAAATCAATAGGTGATTCCATGTTCCACATAATATTTCATTAGAGTGAGTGCTTCACCCCAACCAGCAGCACATTCCAATAGAGCAGCTCGACCAGAAGGTGTGTCATGATACCCATACTCTCGTAACCTCACGATTGTCCCTTCTTCTACTGGTTCAAAGTCAATCTCGATAGTCGTTGCATAAGTTGGATTGTCAGAATGCCACTGGAACACGAAACGTTCAGGTCTCTTAGCCTCTAGTACTGGACCTTTTGCCTCGGTTGTGTATTTATCTGGACCCCAGTCCTTCCAACGGAATACAATAGTTCCACCTGGTCTGGCATCGACCTCTGATCCAACGGTGAACCAAGCATTCAGACCATCCGCTGTAGTCAAAGCGTCATAGACCTTCTCTGGCTTTGCTCGTACGAGTGTGTTCTGTCTTATCTCAGCATCAATCAATACGGTCATAGTGACCCTCCAAGATTCTATTAACTATAGTTAGAGTGAGCCTGTAAAAAAGTTGTGAAAGAGCCAGTATGAGTTCTCAAATGAAAGGAGTGTCAGAAATCTAGCTCTTCTTTATCTGGCTCTTCTGGGGTTTCTTCGTTGGGTTCTCTCTTTGCATCTTTTCTAGCAATTACAGGCTTCAATACTTCCTTCGCTGCGAGCCCTCTAGCAAAACGTTGAATGAAACCAACAGACCTCTTCTGGGACGCCTCATTCAAAAAGACAACAGGTAATATGAAGGCCATTATTAGCAACGGAATTCCGAGGGTCCACAATGAACTGACGAGAAGTCTGTCTATTGTTGGCTCTACATTATTGACTATGAATGGAGTGATAAAGTGAGCGCTGATCATCGCTATTGGAAATGAGAATAGAGAATATCCTCCAAGCATACTACTATACCACCGACCAACGCCTTCTGTGTCAGGGCATTGACGTGCATTTAGTTGTCCCTCTTTGAGGTGTGTTACTATCCCAGCATCATTAAGAATCCAAGTGGGAATAAAGAATGCTAAGGCGATGGGCATGATTATGAGAGCGCCCATTAGAGTTGCGCTTAGCGAAATCAAATATGAGTCATTAGGAGGAAGAGTATCATATGCATCAACAAGAAGCCCCCGAATGAGACCTACAACCAAACCTGACGAGCTGACACTAAAAAGCGCAGGAGCGACACTCCTACGGATCATTCGGTAGCCACCAAAATTTTGGCCAATATCCATGATACTGAAATTATAGGTTGCGGATTTTATTATTCTGCTACCTGTGAGAAAGAGAGCAGCAAGGGGGAGTGCAATGATGTAATACTCCATCGCAATGATGGGGATAGCTATTGAAAGAATGATTAGGATGTCTGTAAAAAGTGAGCCTTCAATAAATGGAAAGAACTCGAAAGATGGGAGTACTGTCGCTACTTGGTAAAAGACGTATATCGAAAACGCTATGCCGCCGATTGCGAGGATAGTTGGAAATACGAACCGTGCTTTACCCATTTTGAATCAAATTTCCATGTCTTCCCAGCTATATAACTCATCTTGGTGATATTTAGATTGTATTCAGACGAAGAGGTTTAAATCACACCATGTAAGGTGACGCGGAACGATGGCTCTTCCAATTGGTTCAAACTCGAGTCGGACTGTGGCTTTTGTGGCAGTATTTGCTGCATTGACCGCTGTTTTGGACATCATTCCTGCATTCGGTTTCAGCTCAGGAGTCTGGGACAGTTGGGCATTTCTATTGAGCCCTATTATCGGAATTCTATTGGGACCCTACTTGGGAGCGGCATCTGTTGGACTTGGTAGTTTTATTGGACATGCAATCATGCCCCGGGACACTATTGAGTTTCTATTCATGATTGGTCTTTCTGTTGGTGCCGCAGTAGGTGGTTTTGTATACCAACAGAAATGGGAGCTGGTATTGGGCATCTATTCTGTAATGCTACTTGGATATTTCATTTACCCAATATCGTGGGAACTTCCATGGTGGGGGATTTGGGACATTCTTGTTGGATATGGCGTAGTGGTGGTTTATTTCATAGCTACCACACGTGGCTACTGGTCAAATACAAGTGAAAGGTATAAACTGCTGATGCTCGTATTTTGTTGTGTCATTGCATTAGAATCGGATATCCTGTTTCGTGTTTTTGTTCTTGTACCAGGACAGATGTGGTGGTTTTACTATGCAATGACCTCAGCAGACTTGGCTCTGTTGTGGGTTGGTGCAGCGTTCATTACTCCAATCAAAGTTGTGATGGGGGTATTTGTCATTGTGACTCTCGGACGACAATTGCTGCGTACTCTTGAACAACAGAGAGAATCGATTTCTATGGGCGACAGTGATTTGCTGTCGAACTAGATAATGTGAGCCGTGGAATCTGAAGAGCTATCACGATTACGCATGGGAAACCAGCCAGCCCAAGAGAGTAGTAGGAAGCAAATCAGTGCGATAACAGCCCACGACCCGTAGGTTACTAATTCATAGAGTCGGTAGTTTGCAGATATACCAATCAGGGGGAAGATGTAGAGGTCAATAATGATCCAAGCGATAAATAGAGTCACTGAAACAAGTGTTCCAATGATTCGTCTAGAGGGCTTACTGTCCTGACTCATTTTTTGTCACTATCATTATCGCCAGATTTGGGTTTTTTCTATGTTGTCCTATGGTCTATTTGCTGTAGACAGCACCTCAGGGTAGTCCGGAGAAGACTCACCTAAGAGGGGCGACGTAATTCCATTGAGATGCTCAATGAAGAATGACAAAAAGAGCGTCGGTTGATTCTAGTGAACTAAGTTAGCCAACCAATGATGAACAGGAGCCATCGTGAGAGCATAATCATAGCAAGTGTCAACGAGCTCGGGTCTTTTCAGCACGCTGACTGAAATGCTTGGCGAACTGACATATAATCCGTTGTGTCGGAGTAGGTCTGCTCGAGGATGATCGGTGTCATAGCCTCTTGGAACGAGCTTATAGTGCTGTCCCCCAATCTCGAATCCGGACTGAGCCTTGATTTTTCCTATTATATTGGCCAGACTCATACCTGTCTTCTCATTGACTAAAGATTCTCTAAAGCTATCCAAAATAGGTTTAGCAAAATTGTAAAGACCACCAAGAAGCTGACCTCCAGTTTCATCCATCGCAAAAAAGAACCCTGGATATCCACCCTTCTCACCCATCCCCTCACTAAACCTAATTCTAAGTCGGGTATTGTAGGGGGTTTTATCCTTGCTAAAACGGATATCACGATGTATTCGGAGTATTGACCCTCGACCATTTGTGCGAGTATCATATGTTAATCCTTCAGATATTTGCTTTAGACGTTCGCCAAAGGCCACAACGAATGACTGAGCAGGTTTCAGGACGTTTTCATGATACTGGTCTTTTCTATCGTTGAACCAATCCTTGAAGTTGTTCTCTTTTAGTTCTGCAAAGAATCTCAGTGCTTCTTTCGGGAAGCCAGTGAATTTAGGGATCTCATCCATGGTGTGTTTCTCCCAGTATGTATTTACTATTGTTAAATATCATAAATGCTTTCAGGTTTGAGTTCTTGTGCATATTCAGCAAAGTGCAGTTTCAAGTCGCAGTCTTCTTGAATAACAACAAGACTTTCTAATGATTGTCGCACCGTAAACCAGATATCAAATAGGCGCAACTGCGTAGCGACTTATTCAAGGAGTTTGAAGATGTGCCAATACGTTTCATTTCAAGAGTTTCTGAGTATGATAAGAAACATCTCGGGTTCTATGTACCTAAGTATGTGATGGATTTCTATCAGCTGAAGCCAGGACGCTATAAAGGTGGGGTCAGCTTGACGCATGGTGATGTGACAAGCTGTCCAATTAACCTAGTCAAATTTAGACGGACTTTGAAAGGCAGACTACCTCCCAATATCGGAAAGAAAGGCGCAATATCTGAGGTGTGGATCTATCGAGACACGTTGGTGGCTCCCAAAGAAAAGTAGAACTATAGATCATATTTGAACATAAAAACAGGAAGAGAGAGGCCCATTCGGGCACTCTCTTTTGATTTTGCTATTTGATTCGTTCTCTGACTAGAGTTTCAACAACTGTTGGGTCAGCTAAAGTTGTAACATCACCAAGATCTTCAATCTGACCAGCAGCAATGCGCTTCAGGATTCGACGCATAATCTTGCCTGAGCGGGTCTTCGGTAGTGCATCGGCCCACTGGATTTTCTCCGGAGTAGCTATAGGACCTACATCAGCACGAACATGATTCCTAAGCTCGAGCTTCAGCGCATCAGTCTTCTCAACTCCCATCTTAAGAGTAACGAAGCAGTAGATGCTTTCACCTTTTATTTCATGGGGGAATCCTACTACAGCACATTCTGCAACTGCAGGATGCTTGACCAGAGATGATTCAATCTCAGCAGTACCTAGTCTGTGACCAGAAACCTTCAGAACGTCGTCAAGGCGGCCCATCACGAAGAAATAGCCATCCTTGTTGAAACGAGAACCATCACCAGTATAGTACATTGGATCTCCATTCTCAGGGTTCTTGAACTGAACCCAGTAGGTGTCTACAAACCGTTTATGGTCACCATAGACCGTCCTCATGAGACCAGGCCAAGGTTTCTTCATACAGAGATAACCACCCTCATTTGGACCAACAGGGACACCATCTTCTGCAACAATTACTGGATCGACACCAAAGTATGGGAAAGTACACGAACCAGGGATGGTTGGGGTTGCACCAGGTAATGGGGTAAGAATCACTCCACCTGTTTCAGTCTGCCAGTACGTGTCGACAATCGGGCACTTCTCCTTGCCAATCATCTTATGATACCAAATCCAAGCCTCGGGGTTGATTGGCTCACCGACTGTACCTAGTAAGTTCAGAGATGAAAGATCGTGTTTCAATACTGGCTCGTCACCGAACCTCATTAGAGCACGGATAGCGGTTGGGGCGGTGTAGAACTGGTTAACCTTCCACTTCTCGACCTCAAGCCAAAAGCGGTCGTTATCAGGGTATGTTGGTACAGACTCAAACATCAGGGTTGTGGCACCAGCTGCAAGTGGTCCGTACACAATATATGAGTGCCCAGTAATCCAGCCAATGTCAGCAGTACACCAATAGACATCACCCTCATGCCAATCAAAGATGTGTTTGAAGGTGTGGGTTGTGTAGACCATATACCCACCAGTCGTGTGAAGAACACCTTTTGGTTTACCAGTGGATCCTGATGTGTAAAGAATGAATAACGGATCCTCAGCATTTACCCACTCAGGGTCACATTTGTCATCGACTTTCTCATACTCCTCGTGGTACCAGTAATCTCGGCCCTCGGTCCATGGAACGTCAATTCCAACTCGCTTGACGACAAGGACTTTCTCAACCATTGAGAGGTCAGCGACTGCTGTGTCTGCACCCTCCTTCTGTGGAATTGTTTTACCAGCTCGATAGTAACCATCGGCTGTGACGAGTACTTTGCCCTCACAGTCGAGGATTCTGTCCTTGACCGAGTCAGAACTAAAACCACCAAAGACAATGCTGTGGATAGCGCCAATCCTGACACATGCAAGCATGATGATTGCTAGTTCTGGAATCATTGGTAGGTACATTGTAATCCTGTCGCCTTTCTTTACACCGAGATTTTTCAAGACATTCGCAGCTTTATTGACCTCGCTAAGGAGCTCGCTGTAAGTGTAAGTCTTTGACTCTTCGAGAGGCTCGCCTTGCCAAATCAAAGCTATCTGGTCACCCTTACCTGCCTCGACATGCTTGTCAAGACAGTTGTATGCCATATTGGTTACACCGTCCTTGAACCAGGAAAAACGAATGTTTTTGACATCGTCCCACTCAAATCCCCTGGTTGGCTCTTTCTTCCAATAACAAAGTTCCTTGGCTGCTTTGAGCCAGAATTCGTCAGGGTTTTCGACAGACCCCTTCCAGATCTTCATTCGCTCATCATGGCTCTTTACATAAGCCTTCTCTACGAAGCTCTTTGGGGGTTCGAAACGCCTTTCTTCTTGGCTATAAACTGTGATTTTCTTTTCTTCTGACAAGTATGTCACCTAATACCGTCAATTCGATGGCCGACGAGCCAAATATTAACTATATGAAGCTTGTCAAATATCACGTCATTTTATGAAAAATCACACATTATTGATGATGCATGTTTTAATTGTAAGTTCAAAGAAAAAAAGGAGGAAAGAGGTCAAGGAACATTCCTCAACCTCAGTTTTGATTTTTTATTCTCCACGTTTGGTTTTTAACCCGAGCGTGAGAAGAACTGCAATAATAGCAAGGACTCCTGTGATTAGAAATGCAAGAGAATAGCCAGCAATCGTACCAAAAGTTCCTGCTACTAGAGCACCCAAGATTCCAGCAATGCCATATGCAGTGAAAACAACTCCATAGTTCTTACCAACATTTTCAGAACCGAAGTAGTCAGCAGTTGCAGATGGGAACAAAGCAAAATTCCCCCCAAAACAGAATCCGATAACTGATGCAATCACTGTTACCACGATCCATGATGTGCCCGCTGGTACAAATGCAAAAGCAAACATTGCAATGGCAAGGATAAGGAACATCGAAACAAAAGTGGATATTCGACCAATCTTGTCTGATACTCTACCCCAGACAATTCTTCCTGCAGCATTGAAAATTGACATTATACCGGCAATTAAAGCGCCTAGTTGTAGAGTTTCAACAAGTGTATCTATTTCACCAGCTGCAGAAACCACATTTCCAAGTGTCATAAGACCGGCAGTTGCAGCGAAGACAAACATCAGCCATAGCAGCCAAAAACTACTGGTACGAATCATCCCGCCTGGCATCATACCAGTACCTGCGCCATCTGCTGTCGTGGTTGGAGGAGTGTAGCCTTCTGGCAACCATCCACTTGGCGGATTCACTAGCATTTGCGAACCAATTACTACAAAGATGAAGTAAACCACACCGAGAATAATGAGTGGAAGTCCAATAATGCCACCATAGAACCCGATTAGGAATTGCTCAACATAATTGAAAATCAGAGCACCACCGCCAAAGCCAGCAACAGCAACACCTGTCATCAGACCCCTTTTATCAGGGAACCATTTCACAAGAGCTGCAATTGGACATACATAGGCAAAGCCTATGCCAGCACCACCGATGATACCATATGTGATCACCAAGTAAATGGTTCCTTCAACCATACCAGAACTAAATCCTAGAATATCGACCAGTCCGGAAAGTGCTACACCAAGACCTAGTAAGATACCACCAAATGTGGAAACTTTACGTGGACCTACACGGTCTTGCCAACGGCCTGCAAATATCATGAAAAGAGCAAATGAAGCAAGACCTGCTGCAAAGGGTAAGTTTGACCATAGTTTATCCCATTCATAGAGTCCTCCCGCAATAACTGTTGTATACAATGCTTTTTGGAAGATACTCCAAGCATAGATAGAACCGAGACAGAGTTGGACAATTATTGCACCAAGAACAACCATGTTTCGATTCCCAATTTTCTCTTCAGACATGAAGTTTTTCACCCATCAAACTGTTAGGTATTGAGCGGCTGGCGGAGAACACGGTACTAAAAGCCTTCCGTCTTGTATCAAATGACATTGGTTGCTTGGAAATGCCTATATACGGTAAAGGAGCGGGAATTGCGTTGTCAAGGGGAAATTTGAGATGAGTAAGGCAGATTGGACTCAGGAGTACAAGAGCAAGGTTACAAACGCCTCAAAGGCGATTAGAGAGATAAAACGAGGCGCAAGAATCTTCTTAGGAACTGGATGTGGCGTTCCCTACCATCTCGTTCAGGAACTAGCAAAGCACGCAGACAAAATGGCAGACAATGAGATCGTGCACCTTCTTACTCTCGGAGACACACCTTCTGCAGATTCAAAGTTTCAAAATCAATTCCGGCATAATACATTCTTCGTGAGTTCAAACATTCGTGAGGCAGTTTCCGAAGGACGAGCAGATTACACGCCAATAATGCTCTCAGACATTCCGCAACTTTTCAGGCAAAAGAGAATGCCTCTTGATGTCGCTATGATTCAAATTAGTCCGCCGGACCGTAATGGATACAGTTCCTTAGGCATCTCAGTTGATATAACAAAGTCAGCAGCTGAAAGTGCTGACGTTGTCATTGCTCAGGTAAACGAAAGAATGCCAGTTACTCATGGTGATTCATTCGTAGATGTTCGCGATATTGACTATTTAGTTCCCTATAATGAGCCTTTGAGAGAATTTGAGGCGGCAGAGATTGATGATACAATTGATAGAATAGGTCATTATGTGGCTAGAATTGTTGAGAATGCATCAACACTAGAGCTTGGGATAGGAGCGTTGCCGCAATCTGTCTGTAACAATCTACTGGAAACTGGAGTGCAAGACCTTGGGATACATACTGAGATGTTCAGTGACAGTTTAATTCCACTTATTGAACAGGGAGTAGTCACAAACAAGAAGAAGTCGATTCATCGTGGCAAGGTTATTGCTAGCTTTGCTATGGGTTCGGAAAAGCTCTACAACTACATTGATGATAATCCAATGTTCCAATTCCATGATACAGCATATGTGAACGATCCCTATGTCATCGGACAAAACAAAAAAATGATTGCTATAAACTCAGCTCTAGAGGTGGACCTTACTGGACAGGTCTGTGCAGACTCTATAGGACATAGATTCTATAGTGGTATTGGTGGGCAAGTTGACTTTATTCGTGGTGCAAAAAGGTCACAGGGTGGCAAAGCTGTAATCTGCATGCTCTCTACGGCAATGGATGGCGAAGTTTCGCGAATTGTGCCACGATTGAGTGAGGGGGCTGGAGTTGTTACAACTCGTGGAGATGTTGATGTTGTCATCACAGAATACGGTCTCGCAACACTACATGGAAAGACTATTCGAGAGCGTGTTCTGTCACTCATTGCTGTTGCGCATCCCAATTTCAGGAACGATTTGCTAGAAGCTGCAAAAAAGATGCATTATGTATTCGAGGATCAAGTTCCATTCCTTGTGAAAGGAACATACTTTGCGTCAGAGTATGAGGTGCAGGAAAGTTTCAAGACTGGGGAAGGCCCAGTTGAAGTACAGTTTAGACTGATAAGACCTGATGATGCTGACAGGATCAAGGAACTTTTCTATGACTTGAGTGAAGAAAGCATCTACTTCCGATTTCTCACACCACTGAAATCATTGCGTCGACAGACATTACAGGATTTCTATAATGTTGACCAGGCAAGTGATATCAGTGTAGTAGCAGTTGTGAAGTCTGATGAAGAGGGAGAAACCGAGAAGATTATTGGTGCTGGAAGATATCTGTTGAATAGGAGTACAAATGAAGCTGAGTTCGCGCTTCTTGTACAAGATGAATACCAAGGCATAGGCATCGGTACATTCCTATTGAATCATCTTATGAAAATAGCTAAGAGTAAAGGAGTTGAGGCCTTTATTGCCTATGTACATCCTCAAAATCAACCAATGATTCGATTCATTCACAAGACTGGGAAGGTCGTTGAAAGCAAACTTTCGATACAAGATGATGAATATCTATTCCGACTCAAACTGTGATTTTTGCACAGCCCACTACACTCAAAGGTAGGTTCATGGAGTTTTGTTACCGAGTATGTTGTGACATGACCGATATCCTTCTCAAAACTGGGACTCTGATTGTTGGAAACGGTAGGACTCTTAATGATACATCAGTCCTGATCAGGGATGGGGTGATTTCTGAAGTAAATCAGGAGTTGAAAACAGAATCTGGGGTCAAGGTTCTCGATTATTCGGACAGGGTGGTAATGCCTGGGATCATCGATACGCATGTTCATGTAGGGTATGATGGTATCGCCGCAGATCCCGATGAGGTCAGACTACACTCTGACGAATTCCTCTCGATTCGTGGGGGCAAGGTGACAGAACGTCTTCTTAACCATGGGATTACTACTGCAGGGGATGCCGCTTCAAGAGGGAATATTTCTTTTGCAGTGAGAGAGGCAATCGAGAAGGGAATTGTGAATGGTCCGAGACTTCTAGTGTGTGGCCGAATGATCTCAATCACTGGAGGCAGAGACCCGATGTCAGGATATAGTGAGGCTAATGGGGTTGATGACATAAGACGTGCCGTGAGAGAAGAGATTGCACGTGGAATACACTTCATCAAACTTGCATCCACTGGTGCAATATCTGCAATGCATACTGAGAGCATGAGCCCGCAATTCAATCTTGATGAATTGCAAGCTGCTGCTGAAGAAACTCATAAGGTTGGAAAGATGGCACACGCTCATGCATATGGAGATGTTGGAATAAGGAACACAATTCTTTCTGGAATTGATGTTCTTGTTCATGGGCATCCATTGAACAAAGAGAACATTGACCTGATGAAGAAACATGGGACCATGTATATGCCTACTATTGTGACCTACTACGAGTCACAACTCCATCATGATGATGGTGACTTGCCTGAGTATATGGTTCGAAAAGAGAAGGAGATTTACCCACTCATTGAAGAAGGTGTCAAGAACGCTGTAAAGGAGGGATTAGAAATGGTTCTTGGGTCAGACTCGGGAATGCCATATACACCATTTGGACCGTCATCCATGGAAGAGATGGAGCTAATGGTGAGAATTGGCGGACTGTCTGAGATGGATGCCATTATCGCAGGAACTCTGAATGCTGCAAAGGCGCTTAAAATTGAGTCACAGATAGGAACCATCGAGCCCGGTAAATCTGCGGATCTTCTGGTTCTTGCTTTTGGAAAGAATCCATTGAAGGACATTTCACTACTTCAGAGCCCTGAGTCTATTGAACGAGTGATACTCAAGGGGAAACCCGTAATCGAACACTAGATGTATGTGTGACGAATCTGGGCTGGGCGTCCCTTGACATGAATTGTTTCAAGAAAGGTTGAAAGAGAGTCATTTGGAAAGTCGTATCCTTGGTCAAGAATCTCTTGCTTCAGATTTTTGAATATCTCAAGAATAGTTTCGAATCTTGGATTTTCTAAAGCATCACAGAATAGCTTGTAAGTATCATCTGACATGCCCATTTGTTTCACATGAGGGGTCCACCATTTCAGAGGGGGAGTCCATGATTTCTGCATTGTGAACCACAGATTAACTGCGGCTATAACTGCTCGGAAAGCATTCAATTTTGAATCATATTCAAACCCACGTCGTTGATTGATATCGGTATAGCCAAGAGCACCAAGTAGCGTACAGTACTTGTTTTTGAGACGATCAAGATGCTCCTCTTCGGGATATCTAGCAAGTCTTTTCCGCCATTCTTCAAGTTTTCCAGAGGGATCATGTATCACAACGCCTTCAGCATACGGAAAATGATCCATATCGAGTGGAGAGTCTATCTGCTGCCTGAACCATGCATCAGATATTGGAGAGAAGTCAATGACAAGTTTTCTTGGTTCAACTGACTCATCAAATTCTAACCAGAGTGTGTCTTTCAGTTCGAGACTGTCATAGTACTCTTCAGTGACGTAAATCAAAGCGTCCCAATCAGTTGTCGGTGCACCAAATCCAGTAGCTCTGCTCCCCCATATCATCACTCCAAGCACATGGGGTTCTTTAACAAGTCCCTCAAGGCGTTCTCTGACCATTTTGTCGCCTATTTCTTCAATACTCTTCACAATGGAGATCTGATTTTCGCTCACTACATATCGCCATTCATGGCAGCAGTAGTCAGCAGCATTAAAGCATAGTTGTTTACGCGAGAAAGAGTGAAGGCGCCACACCGCCGGGAAGCGGAAACGACAGACACTATAAGTCGTGAGTGGGGACCGTGGCGCTCAACACATATGAGTCCTGCTCGAGTCTAATAAGCACCTAGGACTTTGGCGAGGTTAAATTGGAAAAATCTAACAAGATACTATGACAGACACTGCACTATTGTCATTTGTAAAGCAATTCACAAAAGAGCAGCTTCAAGCTATTGAGTCGGTTCTTTGCGTTCTTGACCCAGATGAATATCGTGACTATCATGATCAATTTGGCATATGTAATGCTCCAGACTGTATTGAGCTGTTAAAATCAGAGATTCGTGCTGCTCTTGAAAAAGATTACAACACTTAGTTTAGATTGCGACAAATGCTGGTGGAAATAGTATAAAGAACTCAATGACAATAGAAAGGACAATTCCACCAAAGATGAGTCCCTTGCCTCTTTTGGGATTGATATCAGTGAACCAGAGTATTGCACCAATGAGCACAATAATGACTCCTGAAATCTGACCGATGAAAATCAGAAAGTCCCAGACCTCAGCGAGATAAGCACCTATCATCTGTGCAAAGTTTTGAAGTGGAGACTGCAAAAGTATAGGATTCATCCTCTCAACCTACGCGTTTGTGTTTGTATAGCGATTTAAGGTCCTAGAACATAGATTGGTCCGTGGTCAAGAAATCGTGGTGGGCCCGGGGAGATTTGAACTCCCGACCCCCGCCTTATCAGAGCGGTGCTATAACCAGTCTAAGCCACGGGCCCATGAGCAAGAGTTGCTGGTGCGGTCCGGATAAAAAGATTATGACTGAGCTAGTATCCGAGTTGCTCTGTAATATCTCATGTTTCAGAAAGTGTTTTGTGCCAATTTTATCAGGTTACTTGTATGAAAAAGGCAGTCGCTGCTGGAGTCCTAATCATTCTTGTAATTATCGTCGGAGTAGTATTCATGTTAGGGTTCATCAATTAGGAGATTAAACATGCTATTGATAATGGAGTGAGGTGTGATTCAGAGTTGGAACTTTGTCACCCATAATTTTGTGAGCATGAGATATACTCTCACAGTAATTCAGGAACAACTTTCCTAATGAAATCTAGAGACTCGCGTGCTTCATCCATAGACAGTTCGAAGATGATTGGTCTATCAAAGTTGTCTTTGACTAACTCCAGTAGAAACTCACGTAACAATTTCGCACCCATTATTCCTCGACCGAGAGCAACATGATCCTCATTAACGACCGTATCGTCACCCTCCTTAGCAGCATCTTGCAGATGAATCTCGGCGATTCTATCTTTGTGCGTTGCATAGAAATCCATCATCGACTCAGTGCCAGACATCTGTGCCAAAAGGTGAGCTGTGTCGAAACAGATGCTAGTGTCAAAATCGTCAATTAACTCTCGCAGGATATAATAGGGAAAATCAACATTCTCAATAGCCAATTCTCGTGGGTTGATTTCTGTTCTACTGACTATATCTTCGACGCTTGCAGCTGCAAACCCAGCCAATAGTTGTCGAATCAAACGAATTAGATTTGAATCATAATTTTGGTTTGAGAAGTAAGCGGCCATATCACCTGATGCATGTAAAACATAAACTTCTGGCTGAAGAGGTTTAGCAAGTTCAATTGCTTCAATGATACTATCAACACTACCTTTTCTCACATGTTCGTTGAAAGTAGCCAGTTCTAAGGACCAAAATGGGAGATGTACAGTGTAAGAATGACCTAATTCTTCCTTTAGGTCCAGCAGTTGATTGATTGATTCCGGTGTGATTGAGCCTGGAACTATGTATTTCGCATCCATTGTGATTTCTATGACTGAGTAGGAGTCTAACATAGCCTCTCTTACAACGTCTGCAACATTAAGACGTGAGAAGTCAGGAACACTATCGACCACTACTTTTTGAGCCACTTCAAGAAATTCTAGAGCTGTTGTACCAAACCTTAGAGACATAAATTAGGCATCTCCATTCCGTTCTCATAGAAACCCTCCCGATAAACTGTGTCATGCTATGAAAGACATATACGTTGGTTAATCATCCATGAGGTGGGTGACGTTATTGGCAATTACGATTCGATGCTTGGCACACGCAAGTTTCCAAATCAAGACTGAAGACCAGAATATCTACATAGATCCTTCCACGAAAAACACAGGTCTGAAGAAGGATGCTTTTGAGCCAGCTGACTTGATATTGGTCACGCATGGACATCAGGATCACTTTGACAAGGATTTAATCAAGAAAATCCGCAAAATGGGGAGTCCTGTGATTGCGCCCCTGAATCTCAAGAAAGAGATCAAAGGAGGAATAGTATGGGATCTGAGCCCAGGCCAGTTTATGAAGATGATAACCAGTGACGGAACAATCTGGGCCACAGAAGCATATAATGTGAAGAGATTCCGACCAAACGGAGAGCCATTCCATCCCAAAGGCTTTGGTGTAGGATTTCTCCTCAAGATCGGGGAAAAGAGAATCTATCATGCTGGAGACACAGATCTCATCCCAGAGATGGAGAAACTTGCAGATGCTGAGGTTGATGTAGCACTTCTTCCGAGTGGAGATACATATACAATGGACCTTGAGGAGGCTGCTGAGGCTGCGCTTAAAATCAAACCAAAGATTGCAATCCCGATGCATCTGAAAGGAGCAGACCCGTCAGTCTTCAAAGAGAAAGTGGAGTCTCAATCGGACACCAAGGTTGTAATTCTTAGCGAAGGAGAAGAATATACACTAGAATAGAAATGAAAAGATGAACAAGTAGCTGAGCTACCTGTTCATTCCCAATTTGCTCTGGTCCTACATTTTTTGAAGCACGTGAGATTCTATGACAGGATCAACCTCAAGAACTTCAACCTTAATCATTTTGTCACCCTGACGGATACTCTTGACAACATCTAATCCTTCAATGGTCTTTCCAAAGACGGTATGCTTCCCATCAAGGTGTTTGGTCTGTTCTCTGGTCAATACTACGAAAAACTGACTGCCTCCAGTATTTCTACCAGCGTGCGCCATCGAGAAGGAGCCAGGTTCATGTCTTTGTCTTGAGCCATCTGTTTCACATGGTATGCGGTATCCAGGACCCCCGGTCCCGTTGCCTATGGGGCAACCTCCTTGAATGACAAATTCTGGTATGACCCTGTGAAAGGTCAGGCCATCGTAATATCCACTCTTTGCTAGAGTGACGAAGTTCTTCACCGTGTTTATTGCATCATCATTCCATAGCTCTCCAATGATGTCGCCACGGTTTGTCTGTATTTTGATTTTTGTTGGCAAAATTCAGTCGCCTCTGTATTTCACTCGTCCTTGCCTTCTTAGCAGTTCCGGAAGATGCGATGTTCATCATAGTGAGGCCTATCTGCTTATTAGCAATTCTTGAGCTTCTTGCATGAGCAAATGACCATCGAGAAAGAGTACACTGAAGGTAGGACTACATTCCTGAGTGCAGATGTGGACCACTATAGTGGAAATAAGAAACAACTAACAGCGAACTTACCTGTATTCTATAATCCAAGAATGCAACTAAACAGAGACCTCTCTGTACTCTTTTTGACAGCGTATATGAATAGGCATCCAATTGAGTTGATGTGCGAGCCACTGACAGGTTCAGGTGTAAGGACTCTGAGATATCTCAATGAGTGTCCAGGTGACTTCTATGCGATTATGTGTGATGCAAACCCAATAGCTGTGGAAACAGCACAACGAAATGTTGAAGCTCTTGGATTCAATGACCGGGCAAAAGTGATTCACGGTGATGCCAAGTTATTGCTAATGACTGAATCAAGAGGTAAGCGATTTGATTTCGTTGATGTTGATCCATTTGGAACGCCCGCCCCATACCTATATGCAGCTGTGCAGTCCATAAGTCCAAGTGGAGGGCTTCTAGCAGCGACTGCAACCGATATGCCAGTTCTTTGTGGAGTACATCCTAATGTTGCATTACGAAGGTATGGAGGATTTTCTGCTCGAACACCATTCACCCATGAGATCGCTGTCAGACTTCTAAATGGTTTCATCTATGGTATTGCTGGTTCAAACGATTGTTCCATGGAACCACTTGCTGTGTTGAGTACTGACCATTATGTTAGGACGTGGGTGAGGATCGAGAGGAAAAGAGAAGAGTCCAACCAACAAGTTGGAGAGATGGGAACGATATTATATTGTACAGGATGTATGCACTCGATGGTGATGCCACTTCATTCCAAATTGCTTGATTTGGATTTTGACCATAAGAAAGAAGATTGTACTGGGACAGTTCTCGTGGCGGGACCTCTATGGATTGGAGATTTATTCGAAAATCAATATCTTACAAAATCAATCAATTTACTTGCTAAAGACGAGAGCCACACATATAATCGTCGAGCATTAGATTTACTCGAGAAGATGTTTGAGGAGTCTGTTCTTACAAACAGACCATATGTCGACATTCATGCGTTATGTGACCTTCACAACTTGACACCCCCAAAAAACAAAATTATCATCGAAGAGCTAAAGGAACAAGGATATGAAGTTTCTAGAACTCATTTCAAGCCTACTGCGATAAGGACTACTGCGTCAATGAATGAGATAAAGCAGATTATAGTCAACTACCAACTGAGGCGATAATATAATGGGGCGACCACGAGACGGACAAAGAGAACGAAAGAAGGAGCATTATTATCGAGCAGCCAAAAGAGAGGGTTATCGAAGTAGATCTGCCTACAAACTAAAACAAATCGCAAAAAATCAGAAACTCCTTCTGGGTGTTGATCGAGTAGTTGAACTCTGTTGCAGTCCGGGGGGATGGACTCAAGTTTTGAAGGAATTGGATAGCAGTCTTCAAATTGTAGCGGTTGATCTAGATATGATGCCTCCTCTGGAAGGTGTCAGGTTCATCCAAGGAGATATTCTTGATGAAAAAGTGGTTGAGAGAATTGAGTCTCTGACTGGAGGCACGGTAGACCTTGTTCTCTCAGACTGTTCTCCTAAAGTGACTGGACAATGGGATTTAGATGTAGCAAGACAGTTATCACTTGTAGAGGGAACAATCAACATCGCATACAGATTACTTGGAAATAAAGGAAAGGTTCTTGCCAAGGTCTTCCAAGGATCCGGATTCCAAGAGTTCCTTCAGTCTGTTAAAAAGAGATTCAACTCTGTGAAACTAATCAAGCCTGATGCGTCAAGAAAAACCAGTGCTGAGATGTATCTTCTAGCAATTGGACCTCGTGGGAGAAGCACCCAAGAGAGTTCTTAACTGGTAACCTTGCCCAGATCAGCGCCAAACCATTCCTCAAGCTCTCTACATGTGACTGGAGAGTCTGGCTGTCTGATTCCGCATCTGCCAATCTTCAGGCAATGGAAACACGGGCAACCGTTCATGTCGGATAGACCACCGGGCTCGGCTTCGTCAGCGACTGGAGTTTTTATGATATATCTTTCTTTTTCGAGTTCTTGTTTCTGCATTATTCGTCCCTCAGACATCAATGTGTCTATTATTTTTGTTATCTCTTGAGAGTCGATACCCAGCCTATCCGCGAGTTCCCCGATGAGTAGACCATTCTCACCTGCGTCACGCAGAGCGTTCAGGATCTGGTCCGTATCATCGTTCATTGAAATGACCTTGAATAGACATCTGGCAACATAAGACGAACTACACGAAATGATATTTAACTATCGGAAGAGGCCATCCAATATCGTCAAATGTCGTATCTAATCAAACATGATTGTACATTTCTGTACATTAATTTTTCTTAAGATAGAGCATCTGACCGACCAATTTTGATGTGTCATAATCGCGGTTGGGACGGACGGCCACGTAAGGTTCTTTCACAGGTCCAAAGACATCAATGATAACACCAACTTCTTGTGCGTTCTTATCAAGCACGATTGATCGAGAACCTGCTGATGGTGTTTTTTCTGTGCGTAGGATAATTGAACCACGCTTGGAAATATGGAGGACCGTTCCTAGGCGTCTCAATAGTATACAACCTCAGATTATTTTCGGCGCTTTTTCTTTCCTTTCTTCTTTTCAGCAGCCATTCGAGCTGATTCTCGCTGGGCTACTGCTCTTCGAACACCTTTGGCAAGCATGAGCAGAACTCGCTTCTTTTTGTGATTGTCAGGATTTGCTACAAGTATGTAACCGGTTTTGTCAGAGAACCCACGCGGATATTGTTTGTCAGGTTCACTCTCATATTCAAAGCCTGACGATTCAGCAGCTATCTCTAGTATTTTCAAGGTAACATTTGATGCAGCCAAATTGCTTGGAATTCTACGGCCATGCATCCTTGTGAGATTCTTTTCAAAATATGCAGGCCAGATAATCAGCATCCCATCGTGTTTTCTCATTCTACATTTCTTCCAAGTTCTGTGCATTCTTTCCAGTTTTGTTGCTCTTTTTACCTTTCGCATCTGAGGACATGATACAGGGTGGTTTCTCAGAAAATGAAGAACTTGATAAGCCAGTAAGATAGCAACCTACTAACTGAACCAGAGGATGAAAGATATTTGACCAGAAAGAGCAAGGATGTCTATTTTGCAGAGATTGCAGATTTGGTGTCTTCACGAAGCACTTGCTTGAGAAACCAGGTGGGTGCAGTCATAGTAAAAGATTCGCAGATCCTTAGTACAGGATACAATGGTGCTCCAAAGAAATTGCCACACTGTGAGGATGTTGGATGCATCAGAGAGAAGCTTGGTGTAAAGCCGGGAGAACGACATGAGTTATGTAGGGGATTACATGCTGAACAGAACGCCATCATTCAGGCGGCGTTTCATGGGGTCAGTGTGAATGGGGCTAAGATATATTGCACAACTCGACCTTGTAGCATTTGCACCAAGATGCTAATCAACGCAGGTATTCATGAGATTGTTTTCGTTGAGGAGTATGATGATGAACTCGCTGCACAGCTTGTGAAGGAAGCACAGCTTAATGTTCGCCGAGTTGAGGTTGCTAGAAAGTATGGAAGAAATTCAAAATAGCTCTCAATCAGGCGCTCATCTGGAAAGGTTAAAGAAGAAGATTGGTTTTTTCCAGTCTAAGTGGGTGTCCTCAAATGGGAGAACTTCAGAATCTAATCAGTATTCATGACTTAGATAGGGAGATGATAGATCATATCCTTGACACTGCATCCAAGATGGAATCAGTTGCAGTGAAGAGAAGCAAAGATCTAGATTCGAAGATTATGGCGGTCCTGTTTTTTGAACCCTCAACACGTACGCGTCTTTCTTTTGAGAGTGCAATGTTGAGACTCGGAGGAAGTGTTATTGGCTTTGCAGAAGCAGGAGTATCAAGTGCAGGAGGGAAGGGGGAAACTCTAGCTGATACGATTAAAACTGTGGAAAGATATGCAGATATTATTGTCATCCGTCATCCACTAGATGGCTCTGCAAGAGTTGCTGCGGAGTTTTCCAGGATTCCTGTGATAAATGCAGGAAGTGGTTCTGAAGAACACCCAACCCAGGCTTTACTCGATCTATATTCGATTCGGAAGATGAAAGGAAGAATTGATGGACTCTCAATATCGCTCTGCGGAGACCTGAAGTATGGACGTACAGTCCACTCACTGGGGATGGGACTCAGCCATTATGATGTTAAAATCAAGCTCGCCGCACCTCAAGCACTCAGGATGAAACCTGCAATCATTGAGCAGATGAAAAAGTCTGGTGTTGATGTCGTGGAAGTAGAAACTGTAGAAGAAGCTGTACAGGATGTAGATGTAATCTACACTACTCGCATACAAAAGGAACGCTTTCCTGATGTTCGGGAATACGATAAGGTGAAAGATAGATTCCGAATCACTGTAAAAGATTTAGATTTGATGCGAGAGGATGCAATAATACTACATCCGCTTCCAAGGGTGGATGAACTTGATGCTGAGATTGATGACACACCCCATGCAAAGTATTTCGATCAGGTCTACAATGGAGTAATACTGCGGATGGCGGTGCTTAAACTAATCCTTGGTTAGGTTGGTTCAATCCCTCTCAGCTCACGTACCAATGTTTCAACAGAGCTCACCTTACTAACCGCAAGAGGTATTCGCATCTGTTCCGACAACTCCAGAGCAAGTCGATCCACTTCTGAAATGCCATGGAGAATAACAAGAGATGGCTTGAACTCTTGTGACTTGATGGCAATCATCGGTGCCCGACCTGTGTTCACATTCGTGAATATCAGACATCTCTCTGTAGTAGCCCCGAAGAGCTTTAGGAATGCATCACTATTGAGCTCCTTTACTGCGCGTTCTACATCAACCAGAGTGTAACCAAAGATCTCTCTGTCAAGTAGCTTTTCCCCGGACTTTATGGAGCATTTCAAACGCTTACAGAACTCTTTTGCAGTCATTGATGAAGAGAAATCACTCATTGCCAACACTATGTTGAGATCTACAAGACTGACATCCATAAGTCTAACAAATGCGGCCATAACTTGACCACCACTCCGTTCGTCTAAGGTCAGTAGAGCCATAACAAATCGTTGAATTGTTGAAGTGCCAGGAGATTTTCTTCTTCCAGACTCGTAGTCGCTAATAACGCTTGGACTAATGCCAAGATGGTCTGCAAGGATTATCTGTGGTAATCTGAAACGTTCTCTCCACATTCTCATGGTCTGCCCTGGATGATCTGATAGTGCAATTTCACCAGCAATGCGACGAGCAAGACGCTCTCGGACAGACGATTGATACGACATTGAACGAATTTCCAAGTGATATGAACATAAGGATTTCGACTATTGACGATGTATAGATTCCTTGGTAAATATTAGGGGGGACTGGTGCTGTAATAAATGGAGGAACTGATGGTGGGCCGGCCCGGATTTGAACCGGGGATCCCCTGGATTTTTGCTGGCAGACATCAGTCTGCAAGACCCAAACCAGGAATCATAGCCAAGCTAGACCACCGACCCTTGTGTGGGTGTGTGCGCACAGCTCTCGTTATAAGAATATCTCTGGATTCATTGAAATACATCAAGGATGACTCCTTGATATGGTTCAAGATAAAGATTAGAGTCTCTGAGTGGATTGGAGTCTTGAAATGTGGAAAATAGTAGTGCAAACTTCTCTTGAGCTACACTGGTCTGAAACGGTTTGTGAGAAAAGTTCAACCAAATCTGTACTGATTGTTCATTGTATGCGCGTTGATAAGAGAAACAATTTCCAAGTAGAAATCGAGGTGATAAGAATAAAGACCCAGAATGAAGAGCAGGAGTTTTCTTTCGGAGCTGCAAGAGAGCTTTGTAGCAGTTCAGTAGTGAGGCGGGGTCAGATTCTTCAGATTCCACATTGATTGTTTCGTGGCTTGGACTTATTGGTAGCCAAGGTTCCAAATGATCAACGCAGAAACCTGCATTTGGTGATGGAGTCCATTGCATTGGAGTTCTGCAATTATCGCGATTGAGTGAGAACGAGCCATTTCTTGTTAGTATCTTGACTAGAGGCTGAGGAATCCAGCTATATTTTTGTCCTATGGGGTCCTGGGAGGTTTTCAGTGGAAGTCTATGATTTGACATTCCAATTTCTTCACCATAATATATGAAAGGAACACCTCTTGCTGTAAATTGTAAGGTGGCATTGAGCTTTGCTTTGTTGATATCATTACCTAATTTGGTGATTCTTCGCATCTGGTCGTGGTTTGAGAATACTAATGTTGGAGTGTATGGTTCGGAAAAGAATTGTTCATACCTACCAATTAATCTGTGAAGGTGAGTGGCGTCAAGAGCCACATTTAGCGACTGAAACTGGAATGTCAAATGAAGACCGTTGGTTTCGGTTTCATTTTTCTGCTCTCCACAGTACTTCTTTAATACATCAAGAGATGCTGTAATTTCTCCAACTAAGAATCGTTCAGGGTCTGAGTATTCGTCAATCACACTCCGAAGTTCCTTCACAAATTCAAAGTTGTCAGGGTGATTCATGGTGTGGATTTTATTCTGGAAAAAGCTCTTGTCATCTTCTTCAGATGGGAAGTACTTCAGAGCAAATGGGTTGTTACGAAAGTCTTGATCTTCAAATATTGTATTTATGATGTCCAAACGAAAACCATCGACCCCTTTTTCCAGCCAAAACCGAACCGTATCAAACATCTCCTGCCTAACTTCAGGATTACGATAATTCAGGTCTGGTTGAAAGGGTAGGAACTGTGCCCAGTACCATTGATCGGTTTGTCTGTCATAGTGCCATCCGGAGCCTCCAACAATTGCTTTCCAGTTGTTAGGAGGTTTCTTGCCTCCTGATTTTATTCCATCACGCCAGATATACCAATCTCGTTTCGGATTGTCTTTGCTTGATCTTGACTCGATGAACCATGGATGTTTTTCACTAGTGTGATTGAGCACTAGATCAAAAACAACGTACATCTCTCGATTGTGAGTCTCCTGAATGAGTCTCTCACAGTCGTTCATTGTTCCAAATTCAGATGCAATGTTTCGGTAGTCACTAACATCATAACCATGGTCTGCTTGAGGGCTTGAAAAGAAAGGAGAGAGCCAGATTGTTTCAACACCTAGATTCCGTAGATAGTCCAGCTTTGAGATAATACCAGGAATGTCTCCTATTCCATTTCCAGTGGTATCTTTGAAGCTTCGTGGGTAAATCTGGTACACTGTGGTCTTTTTCCACCACGACAAGTTGTTAGGAGTTGACCTTGACAAAGTGGGCACCCTAGAGTACTGGAGGGCAACCTCCTCTTTTCTATTCTCACTTCAAGCATTTACAATGTGCTAAAAATTTGTCAGTCATGAATAAGGTCTTAACAGCTAAGTAGAATTTGATAATGAGTATGATGAGTCTACTTGGACCAGATGATTTCGACTTAGACAGAAAGGGTCGAAAAAAGAAACTTGCAAAGGATCTAGCCCCTTCAGTGGCTAAGGAGATAGAAAAATGGCTAGATAGGGAAGATGACCCTGAGGCTTTCAGAAGAGTTTCAGAAATTGTAGGTCCAGAAGAAGCAGCTCGTTTGTTTGCAAAACGTCGCAGATTTGGGAGAAGATTGAAATCAGGGGACTCTCTACTCGAGGATTAATGAAGGGACCATATTGACTACAAATTCATACGAACTTGATGACAAAACACAACAAAGCAATATCAGGACTTCCTTGGCTTTCATTCGCACGATTGATGCTGAGAAGAGAACACATTTGGCGGAACTTCGGACTGGAATAGGTATTCTGACAGTTCCTTTGTCCTTATTGACTATCCTGATTGCCACATCGAACTATTACTCAGTTGAACAGGTTTTTGGATACATCTTTGGTCTTGTAATTGGTATAATTATTCTATTCTTTGTTGGAGGTTATCTTGTTCTATCATCCCTAAGAAGAATCCGCTCAGACAATCGTCTCCGTCTGAAGTGTGATGACCTCTCATATTTGGTATCTAAGTTTAATGACAACAATCATGACTAAAAAAGTGGATTCTCAGCGAGTTGCGTCGTTAACAAGTCATATAGTTTTGCGGATTGTGTATCTACTGATTCATTTAGTTTGAGACAGTAGAAATGACAAATAAGCTAAAAATTACAGTCATGAGGACTTGTACACCGGAGGAAATATTCGGACATGAGATTCTGCGAGATGGAAAGCCAATCCGGGCATGTAGTTATGAAGTGGGAGAGGAGTTCATCATGGACAACCATCTCGATAGACCCAAGGATTTCTGTGGACAAGCTTGGCAGGATCTCTATACCACTCTTATGATATATTATTATGGCGGGGACTACGAGTATCCAGAACCTGGTGTAACTTACCAACCGTGTGGTGATGGAATAAGACCAGTCATCTTCAAAATAGAAAAAATGAGGGAATAAATAATAAAAAGTGGAACTCTAGGCTAGATTGCACATATTCACAGATGCGAGTTCATTAATCCCTAAGACGCACGGTTCCAAAATGCCTTTGCTTCCTCTTCTAGTTTCTCAAGACGATCATAATAATCAGGAAATTCATTGAGGTGAGCCAGAGCAATCTTACCAGTTGTCGATGGATCATCATTTGTGACGTTTGTATCTTTTTCCCTGCTACCATGTTCAAGCTCAACATCTAAGCCCATCTTGAATTGCTCTACATCAAATCGGTCCCACTTAATACCAAGCTTTTCGCCTATTTCCTTTGCCTCTTCAATTGTGAAAAATTTTCTAGTGGACATATGATTCGCTTAGTAAAACCCAGATTTATTTTGTCTGACACTTGAATCCAAAGAGAGAGAGTGGAACCCTAGTCAGGCTTCGGTTTCAGATTTGAGTATTATATAGATTAGTAGGTCCAGTTCTCTGGCTTTTCCTGATATAGTCTATCGCAGCCCAGTACCATGGCCCAAAAAAGAATACTAGTAGAAAACCTCCAAATATGACAAGAGCTCCACAGACAGCGATACCGATACCAGTGATTATTGTTATAGTCCAAGATTTCTGTTGCCATACTGGCAGGCTTGTACAGAGTGATGCGATTCCAAACACTAACAAGAGTATTCCAAAAAGGGGATGGAAAAAGAATGGAGTTATTATCGAAAGTTGATATGTCTGATAACCAGTATAGATTAGCAATAATCCTCCAAGGACCATTAAGATAGTAGCATTTTTGACTCCTGAAGGCGTCTCAACTTCACTCAGTGATGTTCCCTCAATTCGTTGTTTTCATTACCTTTTCTCTAGGATTCTTGATAGACTTTGTTACTTATGATGATTGAAAAATGATTCAAGGTTATGTTCGATGAATAGTAGAAGGAAATGGAGCCCCAGGCGGGATTTGAACCCGCGGCCTCCTCCTTACCAAGGAGGCGATCTAACCGGTCTAAGCTACTGGGGCATCCTTATGACAACCTAGAGGTGTCACTTCGCATTCGGCATGAGAATGGGTGATAAAGATTTCTACAGGGTTCTTAGTATTCGCAAGACCCAATAAGGACCTCGTTCATGAAACCTGATATGACTGGGGAGATTGAAGATCTTGGTCAGGTGATGCTAGCACGAGATGGAACAAGAGATAGCTTCATGGAGATTTTGTCTCGATTAGATCTAAGACCTCCTGTGATTATCAAACCAAACTGGTCAACCTCTGTAACATTCACCGAGAGTGAAATTCTAGATTGGACTCTGTCTGCTCTTGACTGTGAAGTGATAGTCGTCGAGAGCTATGCATTCTATCGTAGTCCCATATTAAAGAACAGTGAAGGATTGTCTGATGAGGATCTTGAGAGGAAACTGTTGGCCCAAAAGAAGGACGACCTGCGAAACAATGACAAATGGTTCTTGGATATCTCAGGGATATCTGATGTGCTTGAGAAACATGATGTCAAATACATAAACCTCTCAGAGGAACTGTGGGCCAAACGGGTCACTGATTCTGAAACAATTAAGGATGCTGTGGAGAAGTGTTTTGAACCGGTTCGAACTGAAGTCTTGTACTCTATGGTTCCTTCAAAGCTTTATGATTTGAGAGGAGGCACCTTGCTGAGTCTAGCAAAACCAAAGGTGGCACATGGTGCAATTGGTGTCACCTTGACTATCAAAAACTTGTTTGGAATGATTTCAACTCCCTTTAGAGGAAAGTTTCATGGAGGAAATAATGAGCTTCTCAATGAAAGCATCGTGGATATCAATAGAATATGTCATTCACTCTTTAATGTCAGAGGTGTCATCGAGTCTGTTTTCTCAACGTCAGTAATGGGGGAGGATTTACTAAAGTCTAGAATATATCGAAACTTAGGGTATATTTGGGGCTCCAATAGTACTATAGAATTGGATTCCATGGTCACTGCTCAATTGGGATTAAATCCTGAAGATATCGGGCATCTTTCTCATGTTGCCAGAATATTGGGACAATGGACACAGCAATCGGTCGAGCTAGGTAGGAAGAGAGTCATTGATTTTAAGTGATGGCGCATATATAGAACATCGAAGATGTGATAATCACAAAAGTCTCAGGTAATAATGGAGGTTGGAGTATTTGGAAGACATAGGGAATCAGGATTCCAAGAAGGCACTTGCAATACGTGCGTATGGTATATCGGGTAGCACTCTCAGAAAAGAGATTGAAACCATTACTGGTGTAAATCCGGGCAATAATGCTGTATATACTAAAGAAACTGGACGTGTTGCTGTTGCATCCGAAGTGTTTGGTAGCGGAGGTTGTGGGGGAGGGGATTGTTATGGGTGTAATGGTGGTGGTGCTGATGGTGGGGAAGGTGTAATTATTTGCCTCATTATCATAGTTGCAGTAATGGCAGCTCTTACCATTGTATGGGCAGTAGTGATGATTGCCTTCTCGATCATGACGATAGGTGGTTTCTTCAAGAAACGATTTCGAACCCTTTTCGTCATTGAAAATGAAAATAGGGAATTCATTGGAAAACTTGCAGTGATTACAGTACAAAAACGAGGTGTTCTAGAATATCCTTTCGGACATCGAGAATACGATGAATGGATGGTTCGCAGATTTGGATTGTTCAATAGACTTAAGCTTATTCGACAGACTAGCATATTCTTCGGTTTTTGGTGGGCATTCTTTGAAATCGCATTCAAGCTAAATGAATTAATTCTCGGAGTGGGAGGATATAATTTATGGCCACTACGCTATGTGATGGTTGCAATCTTTCTGCCGCTTCTACTCTACAGTCCAATATTGGAGATACAGTTCAGAAGATCCTTTGAATCAGGAGAAGAGATGGTCATGAGATTAGTCAACCAAGAACCATCATACTCACCAAATCAACCTATGATTTTCTCAGAAACACCCATTGAAACGGGAAAGATCACAGCGAGTGCAATTAAGGAATATGACTATGAGAACAAATCATGAAGTTTGATTTGATATTCTCCTAACTTTCCTCCGTAGTTACCAGCAGTCATCTTAGTGATTCCTGGATGCCTACAGACCTCTTCAATGGCTACTTTCATGGCTTCAGCAACTGAAGCTTCATTCAGGCCATTAATTACTATCTCTTGTACAAACTCACTGCCCTTTGGAACATAAGAGTCAGGAACAAGAGCTCTTAGAGTCGGGCAAAACTTCTCATTTGTGGAAGCGAAGAGGACCTTGTACTTGGAGGATGGTTTTGAACCTGAACCTACGAGTCCTCCAGGGAACGGTGTATAGGCACCTTCTACCTTCTCAATCGCCTTCACAGCAGCCATTCCGCTGGTCATGCCACTTTCTACATCCTCACAGCAGTAGATGATGTTGCCACCAGCGACTCCTTTCACGCGGCCAAACATATTTTCCATCACGCAGGTACCACTCATTCGTGGAATAAGCCACAAGAGTCTTCCATCGATAGGACCTTTCTTTGTCTGAAATCCATCACCAAACATAGCAACCTTCTTACCAATCTCATACAGGTCTTGTGGATTGGGAGTGTCATCAAATGCGGAGGCAGTTGGACTTGTCAGTACACATTGCCCAAGCCTTGCGAGCAGCTGTGGTTCAAGCGCCTTTTTTGATCCTACAGCAAAAACCACTCGTACACCAGGACGCCCATCGGGGGTTTCGTCTGGTGACATGACATATTCAATACCAGCTTCAGCAGGCGCCATAATTACCGAGGTCCCAAAGCCTGTGGCTTCTGTGGCTGTTACTCTTGCCCATTCTTCAGTATATGCAGTAATTATGGTACGATTCATATGCATACTAAAAGCTTCAGCGAATGTGTCTTCAATTGGGACTCCATTTATCTCCATTTCATTCCACCAGCTTGATAAAATTCCAAAGCAAGCCACCTTTTCTCTTTTCCGTCACACTTACCAACTGCAAAAGGTTTTATCAGTGGGATAAACATCACAAAAATTCCAAGGTGGTTGGGCTCATGACAGTGATTTTGTCACTCAAAGAAGCACCCGAGATTCCTCTAGAAGCGGATACTATAACACCCACCCATTTTGCTGGAAAGGGTGTGAAGGACATTGGAGAAATCCCCATTCAGCGTGGCAATGAAGTTCTAAAGCTCAAAGACTTCTTTGACATCAGCGGAGAGAGTGGTTCGACTCCAGATGAAACGGAGATATTGATCAAGGGTGACCTTAGAAAAGTAAAGATGATTGGAAAAGGAATGAACGGTGGTCAAATCATCGTTGAGGGAGATGTGGGTATGTATCTTGGAGCTGAGATGGTTGCTGGGCGTATCCATGTCAAAGGTTCTGTTGGACCATGGGCTGCAGCAGAAATGGAGGGAGGAAATATCCAGATAGAAGGAGATGCTGGAGACTATCTTTGTTCTGGATATCGTGGAACACCTGAAGGTATGAAAGGTGGACGCGTCTACATAGCAGGCAATGTAGGACGCGAGATGGCCGCTCATATGCGAAAGGGCTTCATTGCCGTAAAAGGTAATGTTGGGGCACAATCAGCAATTCGTATGATGGGGGGCACTATTATAGTCGTTGGTGATATGGCAGAGCGTGTTGGCGTACAGGCAACAAAAGGTATGATCTTTTGTCTTGGAAAGCTGGACTCATTGTTTCCAACTTACAAATTCAGTGGTAGTTCAGAGAGAGAGTTCATAAACATCTACCTTCGATATCTGAAAGAGCGTAGGCCTGATTTTCTTTCTGAAAATATTGATTCTTCTGAGAAATGGGTGAAATACATGGGAGACTTTGCGGAGGCAAGTCCAGGAGAGGAGATTTACATTCGTGCTTCCAAAAACCAACACTTGATTTGAGGTGAAAGCAAATGAGACTTAGTGTAAATGAAGGCGCACTTGAGATTACAAAGGAGATAATGAATCAAAAGGATGAGCTAAACTGCACTGTCAGTGAGCTTGGAAATGGGACAACGATTATTGATGCAGGCATTGAAGTGGCAGGAGGAGAGGAGCTTGGCAGATTGGTTGGTGAAGTTTGCCTTGGAGGGTTGGGAGTAGTCCGCCACACCAAGATGCACATCGGTGACATGGACCTTCCAGCAGTTGTAGTAAGTTCGGACCATCCAAAGATAGCGTGTATGGGTTCACAATATGCAGGTTGGACAATCAATGTTGACAAGTACTTCGCGATGGGCTCAGGCCCAGCAAGAGCATTGGCTCGTGTTGAGAAGAAGCTCTATGCAGGACTTGGCTATGAGGATGATGCATCAGTTGGCGTGATTCTACTTGAAACGAGAGAAACACCCTCTGAGGATGTCACCCAGTATATCGCAGAGAAATGTAACATTTCACCGTCAGATCTCTACTGTATTCTAGCTCCTACAGCTTGTATAGTAGGTTCAGTACAGGTTTCTGCAAGAGTTGTTGAAGTGGGAATGCACAAGTTGCACGAGCTGGGATTTGATCTGGATCGGATAAGATCTGGCTATGGTGTGGCACCTGTGGCACCTGTGGCCAAGAAAGATGCCAAAGCAATGGGTATAACAAATGACTGCATTCTATACGGTGGTCGAACATTCTACTTTGTCCGTTCAGATGATAATGACTTGGAAGATGTGATTGAGAAGGTACCATCATCCTCATCGAAGCAGTATGGACAGCCTTTCTATGACTTGTTTAAGAGCGTGGAGTTTGACTTTTACAAGGTAGATCCACATTTGTTCAGTCCAGCAGAAATAACATTCAATCACATTGAAAGTGGTAAAGTATACCATGCTGGTAAACTTAATGCAGAGATCCTGCAACAATCAATTGAGAGCGCAAAATAGGGGTCCTATGTGACTTCCAGCTCTTGGACCTCTTTCTGCTCTTTTTTAGAGGCAGGAACCAGCTCCTCAGCCTTCGGTATTGGATTATTGAAGGCAGCCCACACCATCACCACTGCGATTAGAGATATCAATGCACAAATAATGAATGTGAACAGAAAACCACCTGTGAAGGGTATGAACCATCCGAAGAAGGCAATCAGCGGCATTGACAATAGCATTACGAGAGTGGGTCGTAGAGAGTACATTGAGTTTCGAATACGGTTGGGGATAACATCAAGCATCACTCTTTGAGATAGGATGTCAGCGATAGCACCAAACATGTTAAGACCGACAAAGAGTATGAAGAGTAGAATCACAGGAATAACAGTCTGAACAGGGATCTCAATCAATGGTAGAGTTGTGAAAGGAATCAGCACTACGAAGAGCTCAATGGTTTCAGGGTCGGTACCGGGTGGTATGCCTGGGAAGATATATACTATCACTGCGAGAACCAAATAGAAAACGACGCCAGTAAACTGCAAGAGTCTAAATCGAGGGATCCAAATCTTTGGTTCGAACCTTTTTGCTAGAACACCACTCCGCTCATTTGCTATAGCTTGTGGCAAAAAGACTAGTGTCCTGAAAGCACTAACAGCTACCAATGTTACAAGGAAACTGAAGTAGAGCGGGAATAAAATGAGGTTCCACCAGACTGGACTAATACTCCACATTACTACTTCACCAAGAATGATGAGTGTAACAAACTTACTGGACCAAAGAAACTTGAATCCATCCTTGAGAAGAGATCCATATTCCCCTAGGGAAGGTCGCTCATCTTTATCTTCTCTGACTCCAGGGAGGTCTTTAACAAGTCTGAATACTATTATTGACAAAAACACAGCAAAAACTGCTTGTAGACTGAAGACCCATGTTTCTCCATATAGATAAGCAAGCCAAGATCCAGGAAGCAGAACTACTGTTGCTGAAACTTGCCACACCATTCCAAGTCGTCCTTGGAACACCCCATATTGTTTACGGTCTTTATCATGTGGCATAGCAACGCGATAGTTATTATCAAACCATGCACTGAAAGCGCCGCTCTCCTGTGAAGAGCCAAGTCCAAAGAGAACGTAGATTGATATGTATATCCAGATGGGAGCAGGAGTGTCTTTTACTATCATTGATGAGAGTCCAAACGCGCCTGCGTAGCATAGAAGGGCTGAAGATATAACATATCGCTGTCCAATCCAGTCTCCGATAGCTCCAGTGGGATAATCTAATGCAGTTTGAATGGCCATTTGAATGACAACGAGAAAACCAACGAGTGTGAGCCCTGCTAAATAATCACCATTGCCCAAGGACTCAGCGATATAGATCATCCAGAATGTTGTACTGATTTGAAAACTTGCTGCAAAGGTTGGTAGAAGCACAGATAGAATCTTGACTAAGCTGACCACATTCTCGGTTGGTTCTGCTATTCCAAATATTCTTGCATACCTGCTTGACACAACTGCAGGTTCCTCTTGCTCACATTCCACAGCCATAACCTCGACTTACAATCATACTATATAGAGATTCATGCTTGAGCATTAATCAAGCACTTTATCAAGCGTTCACTCACCCAGAGCGAGTGGCGATGCACAATGAAAGTCACACTTCAGCTCAGAGGTCCGCTAGTTAAAAAGTTGCAAGATGGCCTCTTTGAAATCGAACTTGAGAATGACGCCAAGCTCTCAGATTTGTTGATCGAGGTGATTGAGAGAGAAGCAAGTATCAGGAAAATGTGGGCTAGTCCTGAGGTGGTTGACCGTGATGCATTGATTCTATGTAATGAAACAGATATTGGTCTAGGTGAAGGACTTGATACAAAACTCAATGATGGAGATGTCGTCGTCGTCCTTCCACTGATACATGGAGGTTAAACAAGTTCAGCTCCGGCATGAATTGCTCTGATATCCATCTCAAGAGCTTTGGAGCTTATTACATCAGCAACTGCTTTTTCAAGACTCTCAAGTGGAAACAGACCTGATTTTTTAACAAGAACTCCTAGCATCACCATGTTGGACACCAGTCGCATTCCCAACTCATCAGCAATCTTCATTGCTGGAACTTCAACGATCTCATAGCCTGAAACATTCTCAGTATTTACAAGGTCAGGATCAACAATGAGCATGCTTCCTTTCTTCGCCTCAGGTAGATACAAATCGAGTGCTTTTTGTGACATTGCGATAAGATAATCCGAGGACCGGACCTTTGGATAACTAATGGGTTGATTGCTCACAATCACTTCGCTCTTAGCCGAAGTTCCTCTAGCCTCTGAACCATAACTCTGGCTTTGAACTGCCTCGAGACCTCCATAAACAACAGCAGCGTGTCCAAGAATGACACCAATTAGAACAACTCCCATTCCTCCAGTTCCAGCAATTCGAATCTCTGTTTTCATCTAGTGCTACTCCTCAAGATTGTTGAAGGTCAAACGAAGTGATTCAGTGAAGGGGAGTTCATGTCTGTCAGCAAAGACTCCTAGGTCCATTCCGTCTTTTGTGGGAATTTGTTGATCGATTGGGTCGCCTTTCTTTCGAACGGGTAGTTTCTTGAACCATTTCAGCATATCAGGTGGTTCACCTGCACGTGTCCCTCTACCATAAGCTGTGGGACATTGGGAGATCATCTCAACGAAAGAGAAACCCTCTCTTTCAAGTGCAGTCCTGATGGCTCTGGCAGCTTGGATTGGATGAGCAGTGGTCCATCGTGCAACATAATTTGCACCAGCTGCTGAAACCAATCGCGCAAGGTCAAATGGCCGTTCTGGATTACCATATGGGGTTGTGCTGGTACGGTCTCCTGTGAATGTCGTGGGGCCAACCTGTCCTCCTGTCATACCATAGATGTAATTATTTACACAAATCACAGTCATGTCCATGTTACGCCTTGCTGCATGAATTAAGTGGTTCCCACCAATTGCTGCGAGATCTCCATCACCACTTATCACTACAACTTTCAATTCAGGACGAGCAAGTTTCAGTCCAGTAGCAAATGCGATTGCACGACCATGGGTTGTATGTAGCGTGTCTGCCTGATAGTGTGGAGAGGGAATCCATGCACTGCAACCAATCCCAGAAACAAAGGCAAATCCTGAAAGCGTTTCGTTTCCCAAGTCTTTGGCCGCTTTTAGAAACGCATTAGACACTTCTCCGGCGCCGCATCCAGGACAAAACGGACTTGGAAGGCTTTCTTCTCGAAGATACTGCCGTGCGAAGTGCTTTTGAGAAACCATGTTGCCAACACCAAATTCTGCTGCTGTGTGAGAGACTAATAACCAATTCCCTAGGTACCAGTCCATTCATATTATGATATTATACCGCATTATGGACCAGTGACATTGACCTTTGAAAACTGGCGAGCCACTGTTTCAGCGTCCTTGCTTAGAAACATCCATGTTGAATTGGAGCAAGACCACATTGATGGGAGGAACGAGAATCAGAGGATTTGGCTTATCACCCGCGTTTCGCTTGTAAGAGTAGGTATCCTTCTCCTTGCATTATTACGCAGTGTACTACCAAAAAAATCATCGAAATAGTGGAAAAGGAGCAGCAGGAGGGTCAATCTGTCCACTCTAGTGTAAACCAGATTGATTATCATCCGCGCAATGAGAATACTAGCTACCATGATGGTTTCTACTGCTTCTTTTCTACATCAACATCTCTGACTAGGCCTTTGCGGTGAAAAAGACATACAAGAACAGAACTGAGAACAATGCTAACAGTCCAACAAGTAGCCATACTATCACAGGAAGGGTCATTGTGAACGCATTCCACAACATCCCAATAGCTCCCAGGATATTGTAGATTAGTTCCATGACTACAAAGATCTCAATCTGGTCCCATGTTGTCTTTCTATATGCCATGAAGGAGCCAACAGCCATCATGAGGGTGGCCATTCCTACTATACGACCAGCTGCGTATTCGACTGGCCATCCGGTAGCTGTACTCCAATATTCAGGCAAGATAAACCAGAAGGCTCCAAAGACCAAAGCGACGATGAAGTGTAACAGGAAAATATACTTAGCTATGTTAGGTATCTCTCCAGCCATCTCAATCACGCGCTCAAAAGCATCATGAGAAATGATTTAGCTCTCTTATCTACATTTCTAACAACCAATAGAATCATAGAAAATAATCTGTTGATGAGACTCTTGTTAAAGCTCTATTCATTTTATTCGGAGATTGTAATCACGTGCGAGGATTCTTTTGATTGGAGGTTTCTTTCTCTGTGATACCATGGATTCGCGAATGCGGTTGCGGTTAGAACCATTGAGATTGTCAGTAGCACATCTGGAACATAGAATAATGACGTGGCTAGAAGTGGAACTCTGAGGATTTGACTAGCCATGCCAAAAAGGACTGAAATGATCATGAGTTCACTTCTCACCTCTTTCAGGCGACCGGTCCTCCAAGTAATAATGAATGTGAACATCATCATAATTCCAAGAATTATCATCACTGGAATAGTCAAGATCATAATCAATTCTTCATGTGAGCCAAAGAGAGCTATTACTACCCAGTACAAGCCCAGCAGAAAGACTATCCTATTGTGAAATTTCTGAATTGAAGGAGCCCAGATTTGAAGAATAGCACCTAAGATTGGTATGATTGATCCTCCGATAGCGACTGAACGAATCCGGAAGAGGATCATCGTTGTTTGCAGCAATCCAATATGCTGAAGCGTGACAATCATGATATTGAAAGCCTGACTTACAAATGCGATTGCAAAGACCAGCGGAAGGTCAGTAAGAAGTCGGACTTCTTGTGAGAACCATTTCCGGCCCAGGTATGTACCAATCACAGCAGAAATGAACACTGTCGCTATACTCGATATTACTACTAGTTCTGTACCTATTTGCATCTTTAGACCTCCTTGGCTTTTGTACCTATAGAACTCCTATCTTCAGATTCCGGTCTTTCTCCCTTGTTTTTTCTGTCAATCAACAGATGCCATGCAGCTGAAAACTGTTCAATCTTGTATTTCCACAGTACAAAACCTAGTGGTATGAATGTCAAGAAGAACATCAGAAGAGTAGCGGTCATCAGTCCTGGAGTTGAGAAAATGATGTCAGGTCCTTGAATCACTGGTTCCGGACCAATCTTGAAACACTCGCTGGTGAAGTTGATGATTGTGTGGACCACAATTGGACCAACAAGAGTTCGACTGGTGCTGAACCGTTCATAGTAAATTCCAAAGAATATTCCCAGAATAGAGGTGAAAAAGACCATTGACGCAATCTCATTAAAGGCATCAACTCCTATTGCTCCATTAACAATAGGCCATCCTGCGTGCCAGACACCAAATATAGTGGCAGACAGCAGTATAGATCTATTAGCGCTTTGGTTTGTTTTGAAAGCATTGATTAGAAGACCTCGGAAGAGAGTTTCTTCAAGGAGCGCATTTGTAAGAAAGAAGAAAAGCATGTACACAAGTAGCCCTTCGTTTAGAATGTGAAGCTGAAGAGGGTAAGTGGGATCGATTAACAAACCATACGCAATGGTCCCACCAAAATCAATTCCAAAGGATATCGTTAGGCCAATCAGAAACCCAACAATCAGATGAGCATGGAAGTTGTTTTTTGAGAAACCAAGAACTGAACCGATTTCTTTTGACCGATATTTCCAGAAAAACCCAAGAATGATTATGAATGGGAAAAGCTTTGAAGGAAGAATATTCATCCAAGTACTGCCAAGATTGAGTACAAATTGGTCTATCAATCGCCAAACAACAGCAATAGAGAGCATTATTCCTCCTATCTTTAGAAGACTAATGGATGACCATGAGGATTGTTCTTTTTCTTCCGAGTCAACTGTTTTTTGAACTTGGGTCGTTGCCATCATTTGGCCTCTGCTAAGCTATGAACTGTCATGAAGTGGTTGTTAGTACAATTTAAACACCGATAAGCAAAATTTGGAGGGAAAACAAGGGTCCGTGTCTGGGAACTGGGAGAATTGCTATCTTGTGGCAGAATTTGTGCTAACATCAATTTTAAAACGGCATGACTGCGCCCTCCATTCTGATTTCAATCACTTTAGTGGTGAAACTGAATGTCCGATGTCGCAGCAATGAGAGCCTTCAATCGCGAGCTTGCAGCGGTTGTTGGGGCAACTGTTGAAGTAGTAATCAACACAGGCAAGACCTATGCAGGTACCTTGAAAGGAATTGATCAGAACACTTTGAGCATTGTCCTCTCTGATGTGGTTGCTGATGGTGAAACCAATATACCGAAGATATTCATCTATGGTAGCAGCATAGTTTCATTTTCAGTCGCAGAGAGAGAGATTAGTCTTGAAGGGCTTGCAAAGGAGCTAGAGAAGACATTTCCACCCGGTGGAGTGCAGTTCTATCCCGACACAGGGATAATACTTGTAATGAATAAAATCCGTATCTCAAAAGACGGTATCGAGGGTAGTGGTCCTCTCTATGAGCGTGTTGCAGTCATCGCAGATGACTGGTTGAAAGAGCACGGTTTAGCATAGCAGTCACTATGACTATATGAGCATATGACCTAAGTGCATCTCTGAGTCAAAACTAGGCATATCTAGATATCTCGCTGCGAGTTGGGGCATCATTAAAGATTATGCACTAGAGAAGTCTTCTTAGGCCAAGCTCCTCAATTTCCTTTTTCTTGGCTTCTTTTTCCTTTGCCGGTTTCCGTGTCAAAGTGCGTTCTAATGGTTTAAGACGTTCTTCCCAAGACCTTTCAGTGGACTCAGGAATTTTTCCAAAGGCACGTGCGCGTGCTTCTCTAGAACCGAGTGATGTTGTCTGCGAGCTAATTATTCCATATTCTGCCAAGCGTTTTGTTGTTGAGGAGAGAGGAGTTTCTTCTTTTGAACGAGCCAAAAGTTGAGGGCTTTTCACACCTGTGAGAATGAGCATAACACGGAGGACGCCACCAAGTCGTGGATCGACACGAGCACCCCAGATAACATTAGCATCGGAACTCATCTTTTCAGAAACTATCTCACCGACCTTGTTAGCCTCTGCGAGGCTCATGTCTGGACCTCCAGTGATATGAATAAGTGCGCCAGTTGCACCAGTCCATTCTACCTCTAGGAGCGGACTATTGAGAGCGTTCTTTATTGCCTCATTGGCACGATCTGCTCCTGTAGCTTCCCCGAGACCTACGAGAGCCACTCCACCATTACAGATTATTGAACGAACATCAGCATAATCTAGATTGATCAGACTTGGCATGGTTATCGTTTCAGTGATGCCCTTCACCATGTTCGCAAGAACTTCATCTGCGACTCCAAAGGCTTCCTCTAGTGGCAGATCTGGAACTAGCTCCATGAGTTTTTGATTATCAATAACCACCGCTGTGTCTACATTTTCCTGTAAACGCGCCAGACCAGCTTTTGCCTTATCAATCCTGGTCCGTTCAAGATTGAAAGGCATTGTAATTACACCGACAACAATTGCGTCATTGTTCTTAGCAATTTCAGCGACAACAGGTGCGCTTCCTGTACCAGTACCACCACCCATTCCTGCTGCAATGAAGACTAAATCAGCATCTCTTAGGAGCTCGGTCAGCTGCCCAGTCGACTCTTCTGCAGCAGCTCTTCCAACATGTGGATAGCCACCAGCTCCCAGTCCACGAGTGATTCTCTCACCGATCAAGAGTTTTCTGTGGGCTGTTGTGATTGCTAGGTGTTGGCGATCAGTGTTTATTGCTATACATTCGGCACCTTGGACTCCAATGGTCATTAGACGTTTCACTGTATTATTTCCAGCACCACCACATCCCACAACCAGAATCCGAGCTTGTCCCATGTCGCGGACGGCAGACATACCTCGCTCTCCGCGACTATGTTCCCGTGCAGCATCAATAAACGATTTCATTGTTCTACAACCTCGCTCAATCTTCCGGTTGTGTTTAAGGTACCTTCCCACAACTCTCGTTTTAGTAGGTCACGAATGGCATTTCGAATGGCTTCTGATCTGTTGGGATAGAGACCTTTGTCTACAAGGCGTTGAATATCATCAACTATCTTTTCTGGCAAGTGCACTGCTATGAGACGCATGTCTAGTCCTCTGAAATGCTGAGGAATTAGTGAGATATGGTTCCTTGTAATACTCGGATAAGTGTCTGATTTGTGTTAAGAAAAATAGAGGGAGAGAGGAGCAACCTCTCATCTCATAAATTCATTACTTAGTCTTGCGTCCAGTTCTCCTAGCCGCTATATTACCAACTTTACGGCCAGGGGGTGCATGTCTACTAACGGTAGAAGGTCTACCAGGTGACTGATGAGAACCACCACCATGTGGATGCGATGCTGCATTCATTGCTGCACCTCGGACAACAGGCCACTTCCGAGCCTTTCCACGAGTATGATGCCATTTTGCACCAGCTTTCAGGAATGGTTTCTCTTGACGACCACCGCCAGCCACGATTCCTATAGTGGCACGGCATCTTGGACTGAAGGCTTTCTGTCTACCACTCGGCAGTCTAACCATAGCCTTAGTTTTGTCAATTGAAACTATTGTGGCAGCAAGACCGGACGACTTTACATACTTACCACCATCTCCAGGACTCCCTTCTATGTTGTAGACTGGAGTTCCCTCAGGGATGTGCTCAAGTATCAGGGTGTTGCCATTTGCTAACGTTGCTTCATCGCCACACTCGATGATCTGACCAACCTGAGCTCCTTCTGGAGCGACCATGAAGTGAACCTTGGACTCGCCCTCAAACCTGACCTCTGCAAGGGGTGCACCTCTACCAGATTCATGATGAAGATTCACAATAGCGCCAGTGTAGGTCTTGTTTGGAGCCCACTTGGGATGTCTAGCAGGTGCTATTTTCTTGTGTTTTGGAGACCTCCACTGAGTAGTGCCTCTACCTTTCCTTTGTACCAGAACTCGTTTACCCATTCACAAGCCTCCTTAGAATATCCCGAGGTTGGTAGCAACCTCTGCAGCACTGTATTCAGGTGCCAATCTCACTAATGCCTTCTTCTGTCCATTGGGCATTATGAGCGTGTTGACTTTCTCGACCACAACTTCATAGAGGGTTTCAACAGCCCACTTGATTGTGTTCTTGTTTGCGGATCGAACAACATAGAAGATGAGCTTGTTCTCTGCATCTACAGCCTCAAGACTTGCCTCTGTCACAACAGGACGAATGATAATTTCATTTGGATCTCTCATTTTGGTCACCTCAAGCAAATAGATTCTCCTTCTCAAGCCTATCAATGGCTGATTGCGTCCAGACTACTAGGCGTCCTGGATGTGTCCCAGGAGCGAGAAGTTCTGCATTTAACCCATGAACCTCTGTAATGTCGACTCCAGGGAGATTTCTAACAGCTTTTATGATACCCAAATCTTCGCCCACAACAATGAGCAGTGATTTCGGAGTCTTCATTTTGCGACCTCTCATCTTGCCCTTGCCAGCTCTGATACTACGACCGTTTCTAGCTCTGTCGAGATCATCAGCTAGTCCCAGGAAGACCAGTGCTTCAAAGGCATCCTTTGTGGTAGACACAGACTCCAGCTTATTATCAACAATCAATGGTATTTCGGGAACATTGTCTATCTTGTGACCTCGGGCCTTGACCAAATTTAGATTTGCAGAGGCTGAAATGGCTGAACGGATAGCCAGTCGGTTTTCTTTTGCGTTTATTCGCTCAACTAGAACTTTCCTAGATTCAGGAGGATGTGCGACTCGTCCTCCAACAGTACCAGGGGCAAATCCAGCTTTATTTGCAGCGCCTGTCCCACTTCCTTTGATTCGAGGCATTCTCGATCTTCCGTGTCCAGTCTGCCAACTTTGTGCTGTATTTCTCTTACCTGCTAGTTCATCAACGCCATGAGGTTGATACCTGCGGGATTGGAGTGCTAAAACTGCTCTCTTAATCACATCTGGACGATATGGTGTGTCAAATTGTGATGGTAGTTTTACTGTTTCCTTTGTAGCCTTACCCTTCAATGAGTATGTCTTTACGCTTGCCATAATCATCAGCCTCCCTTATTGCTTCGATGCGGTGCTAATGTAGCTGACCTGAGTAGGTGCGTCTACATGCCCCTTCTTGGGACGAATAGCGAATCTTAGCCTCACTGGTCGCTTTACTGTACCAGGGATAGATCCATGAAGCATTATGTAGTCACCGCGAATCACACCGTAGTTCACGAACCCTCCAGAGGGGGTAATTTCTTCACCACGCTCACCCATCTTCAGCACTTTATTGTTGAAACTGGTTCGTGTATGAAAACCGGTCTGTCCAGGACGTGGTACTGTGTATCTGATGTTTGTAGGAGTCCATGGACCAATGCAACCCACACCTCGTTTTGTCTTTCTTGATTTATGTTGGAGTATTCGTATTCCCCATCGGCGTACAGGACCCTGAAAACCATGGCCCTTGGTCACAGCGATGCTGTCTACGAGAATTCCTTCATTGAGGATATCTGCAACTCTAACATCAGTGCCAAGAATACCCTGAGCGTACTCGAAAGCCTCCATGACGCTTGGAGCGCCTACTTTGTACTCGGTTATGTCAGGCTTTTTCTTAGATATTCCTGCAAGTCTTGGTTGAGTATGAACTAGCATTCGGATCTCATCAAGTGTATTGAGCTTCTCTTCAAACTCTTTCACTTTGGCTCCGTGGTCATAGTCTTTCGGAAATGGCATGGCTTTTCTAAGGTCTTCTGATAGACCTTCAGCAAGAATTTCAACAACTAGTTTTAGTCCGTATGGAGTTGTTTTGTAGCCACGAATTGAGAACGGTCTGATTGGTGGTGTATCAATGACTGTTACGGGAATCACAGTTTCCTGTCCCTTGAACGGACTATTGGGACTCTCAATTGTCATGACCGCGTGTGTCATACCAGCTTTGTATCCGACGAAACCAAGAAGTCTAGCAGAACTGCCTTCATAAGAGGGCCAGTTTTTAATCCTGGGTACGAATTTTGATGCTTTTCCTCGAGGAAGGTATGCAAGACTACCTCGTCTGGGGGCATTTTTCTTCCTGTGTGCCATTTTAAGTCACCTTGTAGTTTTGCAGCATTCGTGGTACAAAATCATCATGAAGTCGAATAATCACACCACTAGGCTATTCATACTACATAGCGAGCCGAGTCGGAGTGTGTTTTTAAGATTTATCCCTTGACCAAAGTTACTGTAGAGTACCCATAAGACATACCAGTCAGACTAGTTTTGATTTAGTAGGTGGCAAGGAGTGGCTGAGCTAGACTGGGAATATCCTGAATATGTAGGTGGAGCAGATCTAGATATGCCTCTGTTCAGTTCGAGCAATGATTTCATTCTGTAAATCTTTGCCAATATTGACAAAATAGTCACTATAACCTGCAACTCTTACAATCAGGTCTTGGTAGAGCTCAGGACTCTTCTGCGCAGATTTGAGTGTGTCAGCATGGACTACATTGAACTGAATATGATGTCCCCCAAGTCTGAAGTAAGTTCGCACAAGGTCTCCAAGTTTTTTCCTGCCTTCATCATCAGCCAATATTTCGGGCATGAATTTCTGGTTGAGGAGAGTTCCACCTGTCTTCCAATGGTCAATCTTAGCAACGGATTTAATGACAGCTGTGGGTCCATTTGTGTCAGCACCATGACTTGGGGATATTCCGTCAGAGAGAGGAGCACCAGCATTCCTGCCATTGGGAGTGGCACCGGTCATCTGTCCAAAGTAGATGTGTACCGTGGTGGGGAGAAGGTTTACTCGATATTCACCACCTTTTGTGTTGGGACGTCCGTCTATCAAATCGAAGTAGGCATTAAACACATCTTTTGCTAGTGTATCTGCATAATCGTCATCATTACCATACTTGGGAGTCTTGTTTAGGAGAGTCATTCTCATGACCTCATTGTCTTTAAAGTCCGAGGCAAGTCCGTCAAGTAATTCCTTCATGGTAAACCGTTTCTGTTTGAAGACATGAACCTTGATAGCTGATAATGAGTCTGTTATAGTACCCATTCCCACTCCTTGGATATAGGTTGAATTATACCGAGGACCACCATCATGGTAGTCCTTCCCGCGGGCAATACAGTCATCAAACAATAGTGACATGAATGGAGCAGGCATATATTCCGCATAGAGTCGTTCAATGATGTTGTTGCCTTTGATTTTCAGATTAATGAAGTATTCAAGCTGTTTCTTATAGGCAGTGAATAACTCGTCAAATAATTTGAAACTGGTAGGATCACCGGTTTCAATGCTCACCTTTTCTCCAGTTCGGGGATCAGTGCCATTATGAAGGGTGATTTCCAATATCTTTGGCCAATTGCAGTAGCCTGTCAGGATACAACTCTCTTTTCCAAAGGCACTAATAGTTACACATCCGCTGGGACCTCCTACGCGAGCGTCTTCTATGGACTTTCCAGCACGTAGAAACTCCTTCATTATCACATCAGTGTTGAACATGGAAGGCTGTCCAAAACCTTCCTTCACGACATCGACTGCATGCCTGAGAAATTGATCAGGATTTTGTGTACTCAACTGAATACAGACACTAGGCTGAATCAGCCGCATCTCATTACATACATCCAGAATAAGGTATGATAACTCATTTACACTGTCTTTTCCTTCACTGGTCAATCCGCCAGTGTTAATCAAAGCAAAGTCTTGGTAGGTTCCGCTTTGTTCCTCTGTAATTGCAACTTTAAGTGGAGCAGGTTGATTATTGAACTTCACCCAGAAACATTGAAGGAGTTCTTTGGCAAATTCTCTTGTCAAGGACCCCTCCTCAACTTCTTTGGCAAAGAATGGGTATAGGTTTTGGTCAAGTCTGCCTGGATTGAAGCTGTCCCAGACATTGAGTTCGATGATTACTCCCAAGTGAACAAACCAGTAAGATTGTAGTGCTTCCCAAAAGTCACGAGGGGCATTTGCTGGAACATAATGACAGATATCAGCGATTCGCAAGAGTTCCTTTTTTCGTCCCTCATCTTGTTCGCTCTCTGCAAGGTCACGTGCCATCTCTGCATGTCTTTCAGCGAAAGAGATCATGGCATTTGCAGCAATCTCCATTGCCTTCAATTCTTGTTCTTTACTATAGGCTTCAGAATCATTATAGTAATCGAGGTCATTCAGATGTCTTCTGATATCATCAATGAAGTCTAAGAGACCTCTGTGGTATATCTTATCATCAAGAATGGCATGTCCTGGTGCACGCTGTTCCATGAACTCTGTAAAGACCCCAGCATTGAATGCTTTCATCCAATTCTCTGACATGGCATCAAACACACGATCACGCATTGTCCGGCCAGTCCAGAAGGGGATGATCTCATCGCGGTATGTGACGATTGTGTCATCAGTTGATAGAAAAGGAGTTCGTTCCCGAGAGTTAGCAATCTCAAAGTCCTCTAGAGTGTGACAGCACAATTCAGGATATGTTGGCGAGGCTAATGGGGCAGGACCTCGTTCACCAACAATCAGCTCTCCATCATTTATACAGATTGTCTTGTTCTCCAATATATGTTTGAACGCCAAAGCCCGAGCTACTGGTGTGGAAACCAAGTCTGCGCCTCCACTCTGGTAGAAATCGGTAAGGAGCTCCGCCCTCTCGGTAGATATGTAGGGCTTTGAACCCACACTCTGTTCTCGAAGGCGTTTTACTCTCTCGGACTTCATCAAGTCATCCTCGTTGATGATTATCTAGCAGATTTCTTCTATAAAGCTCACGCATGCTTGAATAATCACTCATGAAAGCCTGGTTTTGCTACCATCGTACCCACAGAGGAATTCAGCAGACCAAGACTTGCAAACAGCGCCTCTTCAAGTCGAACAGTTTCTGTGCCCTGATCAGGAATGGTGTTTATCCAGAAATCAATGTGGGATTTCACAGCCTCTCGTTCACTCCCAAAAAACTCGAGAATCCCATGACTTGGACCACCAAATACCGCGATGACTGACTGCGTGCTTGCGATTGTTGATTTCAAGGCTTTCTCAAGCTGATAGAAGACTGGTGCATTCCGTGAGAAACCAATCCTAGTTGTGTCATCAGATTCTTCGAGAAATTTTGCTAGATTGTTAACTCGTTCGACACTATATCCCCAATAATCACTGACATCCTCTCGTTCAATAATTTCTAGAGTTATCTGTGGTTTGGTCTTTATTACTCGGAAAAGGGTAGGGTCTCGTTCGCTCACTGTCTTTGGATAATTAATCAGTTTGTCAAAACCCAAGTCAATCTGTCCAGGTCGAACTTGTAACCCCCACCTCACCGTGCCTTCTTGAAGGTCATTGATGTTGGCTCCTAATGGATGACTTCTTGTTCTGAGAGGCGGAAGAAGACCTGCAAACTTGAGTGATTGTGATTTGGGAAAACTCTGTTTCCGCAAGTATTGTGGGGTGTCCATGTATCTGAGAATCTTGCTGAGAAGACTTGCATCCCGTTTCATATCATTGCTTAGTATTCCGGTGTCATAGATATACACGGTTTCAACTCGAAAAACCGCCAATGCTCTAGCTATTGCCCCAGCTTTTTCGGTCTTTTGTCGTAAATCTGTACAATCAATCAGTGACGCGTCAGGAATTGCAACTTTCAGGGTCATTTGTTCTGCCTCCTAGAGATCAAGTGTGAACCACAAGGTTGTACGATTTGGTTCCTGAAGGATTCTCATATCTGCATAGGTCATGGCTTTAACCTCGGTCCTAGTGTCATGCTTCGCATGGTCAATATTCTCACCCAGCGCACGAGCTTCTAGTACATAACCATTGAGGGTAGCCTCAATGTGGTCAACATGAAACTTAGAGTAGAACTGTCCGTTGATGTCAATCAATGATATTAACTTGCCAATCCACTCGACTAGGAGTTCCTCAAGGTCGGTTCCTGTGACAGATATTTCAATAGTATCTTCTGGTTTCACAGTGGATATATCAAGAATTACCTCGAATGTGGCAATGGCGGCCTGTTCAAAAGCCTCAATCAGGTCTGGACCCCAGCATTCGATTGTGATGTCAGCAGTATGATCATGATATTTGAAACCGTGCTCCAAGGGTCAAGTTCACCTTCTCAATCAACCACGACAAGAAGCTTAAAAGGCATTTCCAACGGTGGCATTGCTGAGCCGAGGTAGCCAAGCCCGGATTACGGCGCCGGTCTTGAAAACCGGTTTCTTCGGAAGCATGAGTTCAAATCTCATCCTCGGCGCCATTTTCTCATTGCCCTAACATATCTCCAGCGACAGAAAATCTAGATAGGTCTTTTATACGAGAAATTCTTCCTATCAGGTTATACAAGAGATGTCGGGTGGTTTTCATGCAGGAGTTAGATATACAGACTGTTTCGATAGTAATCGCGGCACTTAGCGTCGTGATAGGAGTAATCATGAGTGTTGTTTCTATTAGAAATTTGGCAAAGTCAAGACGAGCGTCAATATTCCTAGATTTTCATAAACAGGCTGACCAAGAGTTCCTTGAGGATATGTTCGAAGTAATTTCTCAGTGGAGTTGGAGTAGCTACGAAGATTTCATGACTAAATATGGACCGCAGGCAGGCCTGAAAAGCTGGGCTAAGTTCATCCGTGTTGGCTCCTATTTCGACTCAATGGGAAAATTACTCGAGAATAAGATTACTGATGCTGAACTAATTCCTGAAGCATTGGCAGTAATTGGCATTGCCTTGTGGGAGAAGATTGAACCTATCCAAACAATGATAGCAAAGGGTTGGAGGTCATCAGAATCACTTGACTCCAGCAAGTTTCTATATCAAACTCTCAAAAAGCTTGGATACCATTCTCCAGTTCTGCGTGAACAAGGTAGCCCTAGTGCTGATGGTGCAAAATAAAACACTACCATTGGAAATGACATCCTAATCCACTAGGTCTGGGTACAGAGTGTGAGCATAAAGCATGAGTGACCAGTTGCACCTTGAGCTAGCCCAACTTGGTCAAAGGTACATTGTGAAAATTGTAACCTCGATGTTAGCCCAGTCTCATCCTTGGCGTCACTTTCTCTTCAGTTAGTCAAGAACACCATCAAGGCTAGAATGAAGTAGTAGATTTGGTACGAGCTGACCATGAATCTCTCAACTAAACCAACGTAATTACTTTTGGCTACTGCTGATGTAGCTATGACAAGAATCAATGATACAATTGCTGTGATCAATGAAAACGTCGCAAAACCACTCCATTCCGATACAGATTCTAATCGAAACCATAAAGCAACCATTCCTGCTGTTGCCATTATTCCAGATATAGCAATGAGAACTAGATGCAGTTTCCCACGCGTCGTCACAAGTTCCCCACCAGGATCAAGAGGGAAGAATAGAGCAACAAGCACTCCTAAGAGCCCGCTAATCAGGAATAAGGCTGGCCCAATGATTGAGCCTTCTCCATTGTTTATCCCCCAATGCAATCCAGTATAGAAGACAAACAGGAGAATACTTGACGATATAATGAACTTGTCAAACAGTTTCTTGTTCGGAGCGTCAACAGCAACGAGCGTACTAACATCATCTCGAATGTGACTATATTCTGGTTGTAGAATCCCGCCTAGAATCCACATTAATGTGTAAAGGATTGGACTAAGCATTCCAAAGATAGCTAGAAGATGGAATAGATTCATGAAACCACCCAAATTCACGCTCAGCGCTATGCATCTATGTTTTCAATTACAGTTGCGACTCCCTGTCCGCCTCCAACGCAGGCATTAGCAACCCCATACTTTGCCTTTTTATAATTGAGAATTCTTGCCAGTGTTCCGGTCAACCTAATCATGGTTGAACCAAGAGGGTGTCCAATCGCAGTTGATCCACCCATGACGTTCACTTTCTCCTCGGGGATATTCAGTTTGTCCATACAGTTGAGTGTCACAATGCAGAAGGCTTCATTGATCTCCCAGTAGTCAATATCCTCAGCACTTAGCCCAGCATATTTGAGAGCTTTGATGGTAGCAGGAACAGGACCACGACCCATGACAGTGGGGTCAACTCCAGCCCATCCCATGGAAACAATTCGTGCCATGGGTTCAATACCTCGCTTTTCAGCCTCCTTTGCCTCCATTAGAACTGCAGCAGTGGCACCAGCATTGAGCGGTGAGGCGTTACCAGGAGTGATCACTCCCTCATCAGTGCCTTCTCGTTTGATATATCCCTCTTTCCCACCGTTCTTCTCAAGAAAGAACGGTGTCGATACTCTGGGGAGTGTTGAAACCTTTTCAAGAGTTGAAGGTCGGGCACTCAGATCCCTGTCGACTAACATAGGTTCATCTATATTATCTAGTACATGTCCCTCCATGGGAATGATTTCTCCTTTGAACCATCCACTCTCTTGGTTCTTGACCGTCAAATTATGACTTCTAACACCGAATTTATCCATGTCCTCCTTTGTAAAGATCGGAACCTCCTCCTCGTACAATTTCTGAGCGGTCTGCAACATATTGAACACAGTAGCGACATCAAAACCGGGTCTGTAAAACTCGGAGTTTTTGTCACCCATGGAAAAGTTAGGATCGACCCCTGTTCCCCTCACTCTAGTCATATGTTCAAAACCCGTTGAGAGTACGATTGTGCTAAATCCTGTCATTATCTCCATTATGCCAATGTGCATACCAGAACCTGCAGAACCGCATTGGCGGTCGACGAAGATAGAGGGTACGTCATATGGAAACCCAGATAGGAAAGCTGGTATCTTTCCTCCATATGTCCAGTTTTCAAGGACACCTGAAGCAACACCGACTGTAATCTCATCGATATCCTTCTTCTCAATTCCCTTAGCAGCAAGTGAACCGTCAAAAAATTTCATGAGCAGACGGGAAAGGAGCTCATCTCCTCTAATCTCACCGAACGCATCGGTTTCTGGTTTTTGTGGCCGCGATCGTGAAAACGGAGTACGAGCATAGTCAACAAGCCAAACATCTTTCATACCCGTTTTTAACACAATCCCGAGTTTTAACTCTTTCAATTTTGTTTTGATATTCCTTGAGAAGGTCCTATAGTAGCTACGTTTTTCATCAAGTGGAAACAAAGAAAATGTATGCCATTTGTTCAAACAGGGAATATACAGACATACTTTGAACAACATGGAGAGTCAGGTCCACCACTGGTGTTCATCCATGGGGCTGGAGCGTCTCATGATATGTGGAAGCCTCAAGATGAACACTTCTCGAAAGCATACAATGTAATTACTTATGATCTTAGAGGGCATCAGCAGTCCGAAGGATCCGATGACAACTACACCTGCGAGCTATTTGCTGATGACCTTCATCACCTAATTGACCGACTTGGTATACAAGAGGCTGTAATCATTGGGCTATCTCTCGGTGGAATGGTCGCCCAGGAGTATGCTGTGAAATATCAATCGAATCTAAAGGGGTTAGTTCTTGCTGATACTGCAGTGACATCAGCTCTCACTCTATCCGATAAAATGTTGAAAGCTATGTATCCGAAATTCATGGTCAAATGGACCATAAAACGAATGAGTGATGAGAGATATGCAGACTGGTCCTTCAGATACTTCGAAATGAATGATGAGATTAGAAACTACCTCAAAAGCGAACAACTCAAGCTAAGTAAGGAGGAACTCCTTAAGGTCACTGATGCGATTTACTCGTTCAAGCTGTTACCTCTAGAATCTATTGAAGTTCCAACACTTGTTATTCTTGGAGAAAACGAGAGAAAAGCAGTTTTTCCACACGCTGACAAGATTGTCGAACTGATTAAGAACTCTCGAAAAGTGATTATTCCGGGTGCGGGACATGCATCAAATCTTGAGAATCCTGAGGTCTTCAACAGAGAATTAGAAGATTTCCTGAGGGAGATAGAAGTATCACCAGCCTAGCGAAGGTCTTTTGCAAGATAAGGGCCCTTATCAATGAAACCTAGAGATCGATAGTATTCTTTGACTCCAATGCCACTGTTTACGAGGATGCGTGTTGCATCAAAATCGGCACGTCCGATATCTTCAGATTCCGACATCATCCTTTCTCCTAGACCTAGATGCTGCCAAGCATCACGGTCCCGTTTTCCTATCTCCACAACAGGACCATATACTCTAAGCTCGCGGATAATTACTGAGGGTTTCTCAGTCAGTTCAATTCTATGTGCATCAAAACTTGGGGCCCTTAAGCGAAGAAAACCAAAGAGTACGTCTAATTCCGGGTCTTCAAGAGAAAGAAACACTTCAGTTCCATCAGATGCTTGATAGTCACGACGAACAAGTTGTATATTGTCTGGATTGACCTTCTCCTCAGACCTCATCTGAAAATGCCCAATCTCCCTGTAACGAATTGTAGGATTTCTTAGACCACTAACCTTCATTCTTTGATGAACAAGTTCTCGCAGGTTTCCAGTGTTCAAACCAGCTTCAATCTGATGCAATGGGATGTCCCTTTGCATTCTTTGTATCCTAACATACTCAGGCATACTACTAACAGCGGTTGCAACCAAAGACACTACTTGGTCTGTTGTGAATGGAGTATATTCTCCTGATTTCCACCACTCATAGAGTTTCGTGTTTTTTACCACGATTGTTGGATAGATTTTCAGCATATCAGGGCGGAACCTTGAATCAGCGAATAATTGTTTGAAAGTCCTTAGGTCATTTTCAATAGTCGTTCCAGGAAGACCTGGCATAATATGGTAACATACTTTCAGTCCACTGTCACGGAGAATTTTTGTGGCTTTGGCAGTTTCCTCAACACCGTGACCTCGTTCTACTTTCTGAAGAATTTCATCAGAGAGTGTCTGTACACCAGCTTCAACTCTTGTGGCACCCATATTGAGCATATTGTCTACGCTCTCTTGAGTGACCCAGTCTGGACGAGTTTCAAATGTAAGACCAACATTGCGGACTTCTGCAGTTTCATTCAGTTTTTTTGCTTGGTCAATGTTGTTGCTGACTGAACGATTCATAGCGTCTAAGCAACCTTTGACAAAGAATTCCTGGTACTCTTGAGGTTTGGAGCACCAATCCCCACCCATAACAATCAGTTCGACTTTGTTAATACTATGCCCAATCGTTGACAATTGAGTGAGCCTGCTCGTAACCTGTCTATAGGGATCATAATCATTCTGAATTCCTCTCATAGTGGCAGGCTCATGCCCAGTATAGCTTTGAGGAACTCCAAGGTCAGGACCTCCTGGACAATAGGCACATTTTCCATGAGGACATTCATGGGGGGTTGTCATAGTGGCTACAATTGCAACTCCTGACACAGTACGTACAGGTCTCTTCTGGAGAAATGGTCTGAGTATCTCTGCTTCTTCAGGTATCGTGACTCGTAATATGTCAGCATTTCTTGGGGTGTTTGCAAGCTTGTATTTAGCAGAGATTTTATTCTTGATACGGTTGATCACCTGTTTGCTAAGGGGTTCAGGAGAACCAAGGAGCATATCGACTATCTCTCTGTAAATATGATAGTCGTCAACAGGTGGTTTCATACCAACGAATATCAGAATATTCAGTTTAATAGACTACGGTGTGGCTCTGATTGACGAAAAGTTCATAACCTGTACAAGAGTCGTGCTTCTCTGCACAGGGGTGGTGGCCTAGTCCGGTATGGCGACGGGCTCCAGATCTAGGTGCGTTTCGCGCCTGAAATGGACGGGGTCAATAAACGACCGTCGTCATGAAGACACTCGTCGATCGGGAGTTCAAATCTCCCTCACCCCACCATTCACATTTGCTGACTCTTTTTAGTACCCAACTGCAATCCGAGATGATATTAAGTCGCAGGATGTGTTATAGGGCATGGTCAAAACAAAGGCTGAGCTGTATGGTATATGTGGAGTAGATGAAGCTGGCCGAGGACCTATGATTGGTCCAATGGTCATCTGTGGAGTCTTGATTCATCCTGACTCCATCTATGACCTTGAGAAGATGGGTATCCGCGACTCAAAGATGCTATCACCTTCTCGACGAACCTCTCTTGGCAGGAAAATCGAAAAGATAGCAGCCAAGACTTCATTCAGGTCTATTTCTGCGAAAGAAATTGACAGACGAAGAAAGCACACTACTTTGAATGAGATAGAAGTTGACGAGTTTGTTTCAATTCTAAAAAAACTAAAACCAAAGACAATTTACCTAGATGCTGCAGATGTGAAAGCAGACAGATTTGGCAGAAAAATTGGGGAAAAAAGTGGTCTGGTCGCTAAAGGCGCAGAGATTGTATCAGAACATAAAGCAGACGCCAAGTATCCAATAGTGTCTGCGGCCTCAATCCTTGCTAAGGTTGAAAGAGACCGCGTGATTTCTAGGCTTCACGAAAAATATGGAAATTTTGGGTCTGGCTATCCAGCAGACCCAAAAACAGTTGATTTTGTGAGGAATCTGGTCAGAAATGACAAAAAATTGCCACCAATTATCCGAAAAAGCTGGGACTCTGTCAGGAAAATTATTGATGATGAATCATCTGAACAGGTCACACTTGACTGAGTCATATTCACGGACTTGACCGTTCATCAATAATCTTCTTGAGCTCTCGTGGTTTCTCAATGCCATCAAGCTCAAGCTGTCTTATGACTGGAAGGTCTGACACACTTTCCTCAGCCTTCCCCTCTTCAACTATGATAATAGCATTTGAGTCGGTTACTTTTGAAACGCTTTTGAGAATCTCCATCCTTTTCTTCAAAGTCCAGCTAGTGATTGACCCGACCCCTGACATCAGTGGTGGTCCGTCCTCTTTGGCTGCAACGTGGAATGGTGCCCGATCCGTCCATAGGACAGTCATTCCCAGTCGTTCGAAAAATTCGTTCACACGTTTCTCCAATTCGGGTATATCGTGTGGTGGTTTATCCAACTGCTGAAGAGTTTGCTTTATCGGCCTCTCGTGAAGCAGGTCAATAGGTATCATTAGGTCTGTTTCGAGTACTTTCTCAAGCCTTTCTGCAACATCAGAACTGATATCCATCTCATCTTTTTCATATGCCAGGATGGCTCTTGCAGAAACTTGAACACAGTCAGCAAGTTCTTCCGTTGTCATTTGTTGGGTAAGTCTTGCGTTTCTGAGCTTTGTGCCATCAATCGCAACGAAACGACCGCCTCTCTGGATGAACTCTCTAGGCAGTTGTTTTTCCGCTATCATACTCTGAAAACTAGGAGGAGCAATTGTAGAGACTCCATATCTCTTGTAAACTACTCCAGAGTCTAACTCTCCTCGCCTTGTCTTGGTCCCCACAACAAGTGGTGTTGCATTGAAGAAATGGGCTACTACTTGAAGCGCTATAGCATCTTCACTTGTGAGAGCATCAATATTCGCAAGTACCTTCACTAAAATGAGCTGGTCACCCTTCCGTGCAACAAGATCAAAACAGCTTGGTCGTACATCACACTGCGATGAAAGCTTGAACCCAGCATCCTCTAGATGTGAAACCACTTCTTGCATTAGTTGGGTTCTTACTTTTGTCAACTTTCTTTGCCAATATTTTCTTTATTTCGAACCTTTTTCAGCATATCTAATAGTGAAAATATGTTTCTTGAGCGTAGATAACTAATCGGGTTTGAAACCGGGCTTGTCTTTTAAGGTTGTACCGATTCCAATAGTAGTCGTAGATGGTAATCTTTGTCTGAGTAGTTGGACTTGAGGTCTAGCCAGTTTTTCAACTGGTTTCCATTTTGCAAAATCGTCCCATCCTAGGTCAACATATCCTATGACCTTGTGGACCAAGAACAACTCAGCCTTCGTACCTGCAATGGTGTAAATACCTGGACCGTAGTCCAGCCGTCTTAGAACAACAATTGGTAGTCTGATATCATCATGGAACTTTTTTGGAACTTCGAGTGATAGTTTTTTGATCTCTTCAACATGGAAAACCGAGATTTCTCCATTTCTTGTTCGAAATTGTGGTGAATTCGCCTCGATTAGTTCACTCAAAGGCACTCTTGACTCGGGAAGATGGTCATTGAGTGTGTCAATATCGTGTTCAATCATCTTGTCAATGAACTTACTCACGTCAGTTCCTCCGTGACTCGGCAGACAATGAACCGATGGTCCTTTTCTAAAGGACTCAAGTCAATATTCTCTACAATCTGAAGACCAAAATTGTCAAGCATCGCAATCTCTTTTGTATAAATCTCATCAAGCTCCGAAGTGGAATCAATACTTCGTGCTTTGATTGCCAGCATACCCCATGCTCCAAAGGAACAGAATGTCTTGAGGTTTTCATAGAGAATTGTGGCTTGATTTGGTTGTGCTACATCTTGATAGACTACGTCAATTGGTCCGGCAACTATTGATGCATATCTTGTTGGGTGTCTTGCATCTTCAACAATTGGCATAATATTACTACGAGCCGCTGCAAGATGGATTAACTCTCTGGCAGTTCGCTCTGAGAACTCAACCGCATATACAGTACCGTTTTTTCCCAAGATGTCTGAGCAATGACTCACGGTTGTTCCAGATGCTGCACCGAGATAGAGAACCCTAGAACCAGGCTGGATTGGCATCTCAACCAGTCCATTCTTTATTGCTGCTGATAATTTGGATCTTCGCGGAGACCAAATGCGATATTCTGTATTCTCATGGATTATCAGCTTCTCTCCATAAACACTGTAACCGGGAGCAAGAGATTCTGTACAGATTGCCACGCGATCTTTGTCCTTAATCATGTAGACTCCAGGGAACTTGGATGTCAATGTCGTCATTCTATCGACCTCCACGTTTTCTCTTTGGACGCCCTTTCTTCTCACGTTTCCTCGGTTGCGGTTGTGGTTTTGGTGGCTTTGGTGGGGGTGGTTCAGGATTTTGTCTTCGAATCTCCTCGACTCTCGAAATGAACTGTTCTCTCAGATTACTTCCAGCATCTCTATCAGAGTATGCATCAATTCTTGCTGCAATTGAGAGTTTTCCGGCTAATGACCTTGCTATCTTTCCTCTCTGCCAAAATGGGGCATTTGTAACCTCCGGAACTCGATATATGATGCCATGTTTTGGTGGGTCCGCGCCAGTCTTCAGACTTCTGAATAAGGCTTTTTCAGCACCAAAGACCTGAATTGTACTGGATGGTTTTCTGGCGAGCTCTTTCAATGAGCCAGCAAGGCTGATCAATCTGGCTCCAATCATTGGCCCTGCAAGTGCTCCAATATTTGGTGCCACATTCCCCATCATGATTGAGATATAGTGCTCGAGCTCGTTCCTCATCTGATATAGGTTACTGACACTCTTTGCAAGACTTGAAATAACAGCAAGATCAGAGTCTTGTAGGTCCGCACCGATATCACCAGTCAATGCCTTGAGTATCTGATCAGTCACATCATCAGGGAGAGCAGCAGCCTTCAGACAGTCTTTGTTGATGTTAGTCTTTCCAGCGCAAGCCGCCAGTATCTTGGCAAATATCTCTTGGTCATCAATCAGCCGGTTCAGCGATGGATGATGTAATGAATACCATTCACGTAAACGCATGACGAGTACGTTAATCGATTTGTCTATCTCATCAACGGCATCTATTGCGTTCTTAATGAGAAGATCCTTCTCTTCACTTGCTGCACTGACTCTGCTCTTTGCTAGAATGATGGAAACCTCACGTCTGAACGCAGTGATTTCTTCAGTTGATGTTACAACCTTCTGCTCGATTAGGAATTCATCCTGAATGTCTCTGAACCATCTTGGAGGACCACCTTCCTCTACTTTCACATTGAGATTTCTGATCTTTGAGAGAGCTCGAGCAAACAGTGTATCCTCTACAATGATTTCTTCTCCATCTAATCCTTTCACACTGTTTTCAAGTGTTTCAGTCATTTTTTCATCACTGACTGTTAATAGACTGTGGGCTGCTGTATTCGCACTGGGATAGAACAAATACTTGGAAGTCACCTTTCCTGTTTCATCAAGGATAAACACGCCAAATACAGTGAGTGAAAGATAGATAGACACTTAGAACCCATCCTATGGAAATCTGAGTGTTGTGAGTATTGTACTCCGGATAAGTTTGTTGTCTTGGCTCCACTTAGCTTATTACAGACCAGTAGGTAGTTCAGTGCAGGGTGTCAGATTGAAGATTCAAGGATATTGGTTGGCATCTGGAGTTTTAGGAGTCACAGCTGCTTCTTTGGGGCGGGTCATAGATTCGGGGGCTGATGCAGTTGTGACAAAATCCATAGGTTTGATTCCTCGTGAAGGATATCCTGGTCCGGTATTGACAACATCACATGGAGGGCTCATTAATGCTGTTGGTCTCACTAATCCCGGGATTGATTCATTCAAGGAAGAGATGGAAATCCTGAGTAAGAGGAGTGTACCGGTAGTGCTTAGCATCTTCGGAAATTCTATTGAGGAAATAAAAGAACTAGCATGGAAAAGTATCCAGTTGAAGCCAGCAGCTATTGAACTGAATCTCTCTTGTCCTCATGCAGAGATTGGACAGATTGCACAAAGTCCGAATTTGACTCACACGTATGTTTCTACCGTCAAAGATGAGATAGAATGTCAGTTGTTTGTCAAACTTACACCAAATACATCCGACCTCATAGCAGTTGGAAAAGCGGCAGAAGAGGCTGGTGCTGATGCAGTAGTAGCCATAAACACACTTCGAGGGATGAAAATTGATATCCATCAAAGGCGGCCAGTATTGGGTAATAAAGTTGGAGGGTTGTCTGGACCGCCGATTTTCCCAGTCGCTGTGAGATGTGTTTATGATCTAAGTCAAGCACTTAGTATTCCGATAATAGGTGTTGGAGGAGTTTCTTCATGGGAAGATGCAGTAGAGATGCATCTTGCTGGTGCAAGTGCAATCCAGATTGGAACAGCTCTCATCGAGGGCCTTGATGTGTTCTCAAAAATTAAAGAAGGGGTTCTGAAATATTCGGAAGATTCGGGCATTTCAAACATTTCTGAGATTATTGGTGCAGCATGGAGGGCTGTAACTTGAACATGGACAAGCTTATGGGAAATCCACAATCTGTGAAGGTATCTAAAGTGGTCCATGAGACTTTGAGAGCACGCACAGTCATTTTTGAAGTCAACAAACCCGGTCTGAAATTTAAGCCCGGTCAATTCCTAATGATATGGATTCCCGGGATTGATGAGATTCCCATGAGCATTTCTTTGTGGGAACCGCCCAAAGTGGGAGTCACGGTCCTTCCAGTTGGCGAGGCGTCTGAGGCATTATCTTCACTTCACCAAAAGGACTGGATTGGTATTAGGGGACCCTTTGGATCATCGTTCACTCTTGATTCAAAGAACGCATTAGTAGTGGGTGGTGGAGTTGGAATGGCACCTCTTAGACCACTAGTCTATAGTCTTCTCAGCAATGATGTTAAAGTGACCTTGTTGATTGCGGCTCAGACGAGACATAATCTCATGTTTTTTGCTGAGTTCTCACAAATCACGAATAACAAGCTCACACTAAAAACTTCTACAGATGATGGTTCTGAAGGAGCCAAGGGACTAGCCACTGATATAGTGATTGAGATGCTGAAGGAAAACAAGTATGATACATTGTATACCTGTGGACCTGAATTAATGATTCATGGTCTCTATAATATTGCAAAAACTAGTAAGATTTCATTTCAAGCGTCACTTGAACGTTATATGAAGTGTGGATGTGGTATTTGCGGGACTTGTGCACTTGATCCAACAGGATCATTGGTCTGTGTAGAAGGACCGATATACACGGGGAGACATCTATCGGGAATATCCGAATTTGGCAAATATCATCGTGATGCTGTAGGTGTGAAAAAGAAGTTTTGAGTCTGAAATGCGGGACTGGTGCAGCCAGTTCCTAAATAGAGCGAGCTATTTTCTGACTCCAACCACTTGGCCTTTCACATATCTCTTGACATAGTTCCTTTTGTTACGTATTCGAGGAATCGGTGTGTGTCTCTCACGACCATGAACTTTAGGTGTGGATTCTCGAACCTTTCCTGCTTTTGTAAGTGAACCGTGTGAACCAGGCATCTTATGCTCCTCTATCTATTACTAACTAATGAGTCCGAATTTTCCTCATAAAAAGCTATCCAATTGACCCCCTCTTGTATGACCTTAATAGTCATTGTCTATACCGGACTACATGACCCAGCCACGGCTGCGCTTACTATCGACGCCCTCCCACATCAAAGACCACACCCCTCTTTATGTCGATGTCGATAGTGCGCGGCTGTGGAATCTTGTTGAGGATGAATCTGTACATCTAATCCTTAGAAAACCAGCATTGCTAGAGCTGGCTCGTAGACAGGATACCCTGCTAATGGATTATTGCGAGAATCTTCTAGGTTCAGAGGACGACGAGAAATGGCTCATGGCTCTGGATTTACTTGTGGCTTTAGGCACTCCTGACGCTGTTGATCGATTAATACTTGTATATGCACAATCACTCAATGATGAAAGAAGGCTTGTGCTCTGTATGGTAGCCAGAATCCTTACCGCAGAACATGTTAAACCCTTCAGTATAATGGTGCGGGATGTGGCCTATCCTGGGGAACTGGATGTATCTGGTTGGACAAAGACAGCGATTTCAACGTTGCAGGATGTCTGTAGACGTTTTGGAATAGAAACGTATGGAGATGATGTGGCAATAGGGGCAAATACAGCTGAGCCTCTTGAAGTGATAGACAATGATGATATGTCTGCAACCAATGATGGGCTATGATACAGTTTGCTCAATTGTTTTGTCAAATTATTGCACATACTGTATTTGGTGTTCCAAATAAAGTACCCTCAAATAATCATGAGATGGTTCTGGAAAATACAAATTCTCTTCAAAAATAGACTTCAAAGTCGTTCCTCAGAATGATGGTGTGTCCACATTGAGTCACGATGATAATTCATTAGTGATTACAAAATGTCACCCCGTGATAGAGTAGGCGATCCAGAGCCTTGGAACTGGTAAAAACATGTCTATAGCATTGGTATACAGATTTCTACTAGTAACACGTTTTCATCATCCTGTAGAGGGATGATTGAACCCTTTTTTAATTGTACATCTATTTAGGGGAATTCCGTTTCGCAATTCTAAAATGCTGAATGCAATCAACTAAGATAGATGTTATAGGGGAATATCCCGAATGGACTCTTCTAATGGTTTAGCAGTAATAGTGTGGACTACTGAAGAAGAGGCTGAGAATGGAGTCCTCAGGGTTGAGGAAGATGGATTATCAATAAGGTTGAGAACTGGAGAAATAATAACAAATCCAACAACTGTTAACGTATTTTACACACTCAGAGAGGGTTCGATAATTAACGAAAATAGAATTATCTTTAATCCAGTACTGATTGTGAAACGACCATATCTAAGAGATGTTGGTCAACTGATTGAGGATGTTTTTCCTCCATCTACTGGCGGATTCTATGGGAGAATGAAATCAGGTATAGAGAATGTAATCTATATTATCCAGCGAATTGAGAAAGAATCTAGAAAGTGGTTGCTTATCGGAGACCCGAAGACAGGACGAGTTCTTGAATCGCAGGTAATACATGACTATGAAGTAGAAGCAATACGTCTGTTTGATAATCAAGAACATCAGAAGAAGTGGGATAGTTATATTACTCAAGATGAGGCTGAACCAGACCGAGAAGAGCTCCTGAGCGTCTTGACTGATTCATCTCCAACATGGGAGGACATTTCCAAGCTCATTAGTGATGTAACTATTCCCAATCTGAAACTTGAAGGATTAATGAGAGATACCTTGTCACAGTTAGTCCCCAAATCATTTCCAAAACAAATTAGAGAGGAATTGATGGCTTTTCTTGCGTATACAATTAAACCTGAAATATTAATGGAAGATCCTGTGAACTTCTCATTTCGTGCATATTCTCTTCCGTTATTCAGTAATCTAATACGCGGCCATCAAAGATGTGTTTCTGCAAAAAGTAAGTGGCCACCATACATAAAATACTTGAAATTGGCTGAGAGAAAACAATTGCAGCAACCAATAGCTACACTCCATGCTCATCTGGATTCACCGTGGGATATCTTTAGACAAAAAGTGAATGAATTATTTCCAAATTGGATTGGTACTGCCATAGATTCAGCAAAAGAACTCAACAAAGCGGATAAAATCGTCACTAGAATACCTGCAACATTTTCCCGTGCTAAGAAATCCAAAAAAGTTTGGAGGGAACGTTTAGCTGCTGTTTCTTATGGGCTGAGAATTAGAGGACATATTAATTTCAAGTCTATTGGACTCACAGAGCTTCTTTATCTTGGTGCAGCTTATAGATGGCCACATCGGCACATGAAATTCATAGCAAAATTAGGAATATCAAGCGAAAATCCTCCGCACATACATGTAATGACAATGCCACAGACTGCTGCAGAAAGGATTAAGAGATTCCTTCCAAGTGTGACGGAAGTTGCATGGTCAATTAGGTCAGTTAATCTTGATTTGTATGATCAGGAGTTGGAGAGTTGGGTAATACCAGTAGATCAGATAACTAGATCAATCAGTAATGAGAGTTCATTAAGAAAACTTGACAAACGTTTTAGAAGAAAGGCTAGTAGAGATATGTATCAGATGTCTAAGGATGATGCAATAGTAGCCGGGTTAGCATCTAGAGGCATCTATCTAGTTGATTTTGAGAGAGAAGGTCGTTTCAAGTATTGGGGTTTGAAGAAGAAACAGGTCCATTCAGTTCTATCAGATTTGTACAATCAGGGTGTCATGGATGCCATGTATGATGTCGAAGATGCTCGGCTGGTTTCAATTGCCACACTTGTTCAGGGTGAATCTAGACATCTCATCTCTTTGACTGAGGCTCTTCTTGGTAATACTCCGACATCATTAGCAATGTTGAACAAAAGGGCAGACTTGGGGGTTATAATATCTACATTCACCGAAGGTGCAGCGTACGAAGTGACCCAGAAAATTCCAAAATATGGTCTTGAGAATGATTTAGTAGTAAGATGTATGAGACCAACGGCATTCAGAAATTACACTCTTGATCTCTACCAACGTCTATTGAGAGATGATGACACTTGGGATGATGATGTTAGTGCATTCCTCTCGCAGGCTCGTTCTAAAAAAAAGGAACTGTCAGAGAGTAATGCTTAAATCCAAACATGAAAGACGAACATCTTGATGGCGGCCATAGTTCTGAGGGTACACCTGAACTCGGCCGAACTCAGAAGTTAAGTCTCAGAACGTTCAGGGAGATGTGCGCTGCGCGAGCGCGTGACAGGCCCTGAAGCTGCCACATTCTCATTCTTCTCTCACAGTTCGTATACTAAAAATGTAGAGATAGAAGTGATTAAAAGAACAATGAATAATTTCGAGCTTGATATTGATGCAGCTAGGCGAACCGAACGAATTTAGTTGGATAATAAATCTTGCATTCTTTGCTTTCATCATAATATTCAGCCTCTATGGGGCTAAATTTCAGATGTGGCAATGGCTTAAGCAAATTGAAACAGGCCTACATGAATTGAAACGTATGTTCATAGAGTCGAGGCAAACAGCTATTGATGCTTTCAAGGAATATGGGAAATCTGAGGAGGAAGTGGCTAAGGACCTAGATCGATGGATGGATTATTTCACAATCATGCCAGTTGATTTAGACCCTGCAGGTATCCTGAAACGACTTGATCATCTTCTTGACGAACGCAGAGACCGGTTTCAAGAGTTTGTTGCGGAATTGGCTCCTGAGTCAACAGAAGGGATGAATCAAAACTTGGAGAATACATTAGAAGTCACACAGGTACTGGGTCTCATCTTTAGGGTTGTCAGACACTTCTACCTCCTAGGGAAGAAAACAGGAAGCCAGATAATGATTATGCAGATTCAGATGCAGATGCCGGATCTTCTCAGACTTGCAAAAGCATACTTTGATGCGCTCAGTGCATTTGCTGAGGGCAAACCGATTGGTGATGGTATTGGACCATTGGTTGTCACAAAGTTCGCTAGGGAATATGGCGGTACACCAGAGAACTACAATCATGAGGTTTCACGTGAGGTAGGATACTATAAGGTTAAGGCAGAAGGGAGAACCGTCTATGCATTGAGGGCAACTGGTCCAGGTGGTACAGTTGGAAAACCGGGTTTTGCTGTTAAGCAGCTGGTAGACAAGTTCGGAGATAAAGTAACTCGAATCATCACAGTTGACGCTGCTCTGAAACTGGAAGGTGAGGAACTCGGAAGGGTTTCAGAGGGCACAGGTGCAGCAATTGGTGATCCTGGACCTGAAAAGTATGCAATGGAACAGACTGCAACAGAGCGTGGAATAGGCATAGAGGCTATTGTTATCAAAGAGGATGAGGCTGCTGCTGTAGGGGTGATGGATAAGCGCATCCTAGATGCAGTGCCAGAGGTCATCGAAAGAATCAAAGCTTCAATCCTCAAGCGTACCAAACCAGGCGATAGTGTGATTCTCGCAGGTATTGGTAATACAATAGGAATTGGTCTGTGAGGTGCATGTAATGGGAATCGCTGGTAGACTTCTAGGAATTGTTTTCGCAGCAGCAGGATTCTACATCCTGTGGTGGGGAATGGGAACAAACGATGCGCTTTCGCTCTTTTATTCGTTCATAGGTATGTTCGTCATGGCAATGGGATTTGCATTGTTGACTTCAGGACGACAGCAAAAAGAGGAGAAACCTCCACCACCAACAGTCACAGAGATTAGATGCAACAGCTGTGATTTCAAGGAGATTCGAGACTTTCAGAAAGGTGACTATGTATTAAAGGCTGTTGAGGCCACATGTCCCAAGTGTCAAAGTGCCATGACCATTGAGGGTGTATACATGGTAAGAGAAGACACAGAGGACAAAGATAGGATCTAGTCCATTCTGGTCAAAACGATGGGACCGGCCTCTGAGATATAGACTGTGTGTTCGGTCTGACTCACTGGTCGTCCCTTCTTTTCTATCTGCATCGGATAGCCACGGATTGCTTTGGCTTTGAGTAGTGCCTTGATTTCTTCAACTATATCCACTTTGTCACTGGATGTACTAATCCACCGTGATGCAAATGGAAAAGGACCGTATTTGTCACGGAGATATTTTCTGAGTTTCTCAGTAGTACCTTCTAGGGGCTCATCAATCCCTGTGTTTGCAAAGATATAGACATACTCACTATCGATGACTGTTCCAGTTCCAGTCGTGGCAAATGGTTCAATTGCGTAGTATTCTCCAACCTCTATTGTACCAATTCCTCTCTTCTTGACATTTGGAACAATTTTTCCCGCATGAAGTCTATACCTCTTAAGACTGTGACCTGATAGATTCTTGATGGGTCTAAGGCCATATTCTTTGATTATGTTCTCAATGGTTTGTCCAACATCTCCTAGCTCCGCACCAGGCTGCATTAATCCAATCGCATCATCTAAGGCATCATTTGTTGCAGAAATAAACCCTTCAAGTGTTCCATCGATGTCTATAGTTCGTGCTGTATCAGTGATATATCCATCAACATGCACACCAACATCCAGCTTCACTAGCCCGAACTCAGGAATCTCACTTCGGTCGCTCCTTGGTGATGTGCTGTGAGCTGCTATATGATTAATAGAAACATTGAGAGGAAAGGCAGGGAACCCGCCATACTTCTTGATCTTTGTTTCAGCTGATGCACAAATCTTGATGATTCTCTTCCCGGGTTCTATCTCAGTACTGATTTCACTCAAAACACGTGCTGCAATTTTTCCTGATTCAATTGCTGAAGGGTGTAAACCAGTAATCACAGTATCACCTTGGAGTAAAGTTGGAGAATAGAGCTATTAAGCGGTTCCATGAACGCTAGACTTCTTCATCATCTCGACGAGTCGATACAATCGCTCCAGCTGATCCAACAAATACACTATGTTCAAACTGTGAGACCATTCCATTCTTACCCTCATACAAAACTGCATAACCATGGATGACACCTGCTCGTTGAAGATTGCTTAACGCAGCTTCCACATCTATTTTGCCACTTTTAGAGTGAAGCCATCTTCCTGCCCAAGGCAGACTTCCAAATCTTTGGCGAGCAATATTTCGCACCCTCAACGTGGTTGCATCGAGCTTTTTCTTATTCCGCATATCATTCGAGAAAATGTAGGCTCGGGGGCCGCTCTTTATTGTGCCATTCCCATTTGTGGCAAAGGGTTCTATTGCAAAAGTTTCTCCAAGACGCATCTTTGCTGTCAGTTTCATTCCCACGTTTGGAACGTTCTTTCCAGCATGAAGATTCCATGGTCTTAATTGATGTCCTGTGAGCTGATGAATTGGTCTAAGACTGTGGCGTTTTATGGTTCGCTCAATTGCTTTTCCTACATCACCCAAGGAAACGTCTGGGGTCACAACTTCAATAGCTGACTCCAAAGCCTCTTTGGCAGCTTGAACGAATTTCTCGTAAGATCCATCCAAATCAATCGTAATAGCTGTGTCAGAGATATATCCATTCACATGAGCACCAAGGTCAATCTTCACAAGACCCTTTTCTGGAAACTTCTTGGTATCAGCATGAGGACTAGTGTAATGCGCAGCTTCATCATTGATTGAAACATTGCAAGGAAACGCGACTCCGGTAGCTCCTGACTCTCGTATCTTCTTCTCAGCCAGTTGACAGATTTTTAACACTTTCACCCCAGGTCGTACCATTGGAGCTACAAAACTTAATGCGTGCGCAGCAATCTTTCCTGCTTTCATGAAGTCTGGATGGGGTTTGGGGTCCATGAATTATCACTGTCTTTTCGTTTGTTTTGGTAGGTATTAACTTTCAGATTGAGCAAGATTATGGTTCCTTAGGGGAAAACATAGAAGTAAGAGATGATGACAGTACGCTGGGAGATTCAGAATCATGAAAATCACGTTTCTAGGTCACGCATCATTCAAAATTGAAGAAGATGGAAAAATTGTCTTTGTAGACCCATGGCTTACTGGCCCAACATCGCCAATGACTGTAGAGGATGTTGACAAAGCGGATGTTGTACTTGTCACTCACGACCATGGTGATCATGGCTATGCAGAGGCACTTGGAATCTGTAAGAAAACTGGAGCATACCTAGTAGCAATAAATGAGCTAGCACATAAAGCGGGCTCTCAAGGGGTTAAGAATATTCACACCCTCAATATTGGAGGAAGTGTGAATATTGGAGGTGTGGTTGTTACTATAGTTCAAGCATTCCATTCATCAAGTGTTGGAGCTCCAACAGGTTTTGTTGTTAGGTTTCCAAGTAGTACTTTCTACCATGCGGGAGACACAGGAGTGTTCTCATCTATGCAGTTACTAGGAGAATTATACGGTCCAATTGATGTTGCTCTATTGCCCATTGGTTCATATTTCGTAATGGACATCCATCAAGCTGCTCTAGCAACAAAACTTCTCAAGCCGAGAAATGTAATTCCTATGCATTATGACACTTTCCCTGTGATAGAGGCAAATCCAGAGAAGTTCAAACATCTTGTATCTGAAACTAGTCCGAACACAAATGTGATTGTCGTTAAACCTGGCGAGTCTGTGGACTTATAGATCTCAGTGTGAATCAACTCCAATACTGAATGATTAAATCGTTTCAATATAATATGTAGCCAGGAAACACCAATGAGTGGGATATTGATAGGGTTTGTAGTCGTGGTGGTTCTAGCCATTCTTATCTATTGTTTTGCCCCCAGTTCAAGAAACCGGAGAGGTCCACCAATTCCGAAACCTGATGATACTCCTCTCGCAGCTGGAAGAGTTGCGGAAGAAACTCATCATGCAGCTCGGATGGGAGCAGTTCAAGGTAAGGGACTTGTTGATGGAGTGGGACCGTTTACAGGGACATTACCAAGAAGAAAAAGAAAGAAGGATTCCAGATAATTTAGAACATGATTGTGACCATCATCAAGCTTTAACAATCAACAGAAATCTCGACTGGATGGTGGTCGATGTCTGTAACCCTTCACACTAACTCCCAGAATCATAGCATCAGATATTACATCTGGCTCCACTGAGCTGTCTCGTGTCGGGTATGCTGACACCGACCGGCCCGCCAATGTACGAAACCTGGGTGACCCACTCTTCATCTAAGGACAAGCATCCTCATCAAGTGAGTCCGTTAGGGCTCGTCCTATTGGTGTTTGGCAGGCATTTGTCCAAGATGTGACCCGCCCTATGCGCAACACCTCATTGGACTATCCTCAGTGCGCCCTCGTGAACGGGATTGAATACTCCTGAACATGAGATTCTGTATTTCTAATGTTATTAGGATTACCACATGGCGCGCATCAAGTAGATTTGTTCGATACAGAGGTTCATCTGGACATGAACTATATGGCGATAACGACATCTTCAAATACACTGGGGAAACAGCCCCCATGTACAGCACAGATGACCAAGATTCAACTGTGCTATGCAAATCATCATATCATCATATCACAGCGCCACGCTACCCCGGCTCTGGACCAAAATGAGAGTCGGTGAGAGCACTGCGCAAAGTCTTAGGACGATTATCATTCATAGGATTATCATCACGATTATCATGGCATATGTTCGGGAATGGGTTAGAGTAGTATCAGAGAGGTCTTATTCCAATCATAGTCAAGATGCATAGGCTGGTCCGTGAGAAGACGCAGGCAAAATCACCTCGGTTTAGGGGGCGAGGAAACGTGGTAGCAGAACATAGGAGACGTGTATAGAAATAGGAACAGACTTCGACCAGAGTGCAGCCAAATATGTCATCCGAGCCCGAATCGAGATTGAAGGGGTGGTTGACAAGCCTGATGTTGTTGGAGCAATATTTGGTCAGACTGAAGGGTTGCTCGGAGAAGACCTTGATTTACGAGAACTTCAGCGTACCGGTCGTATTGGAAGGATTCAGATTGTGATAAGATCAGTGGGCGGAAATAGCACTGGAGAGATTGTGATTCCAGTTTCATTAAACAAAACTGCTACAGCAATACTTGCAGCATCGTTAGAAACTGTTGATAGAGTTGGTCCATGCACTGCAAAAGTAACTCTTGAGAAGCTTGAAGACATCAGAGGTGCAAAGAGGAGAAAGGTGGTAAGCCGAGCTATAAGTATCCTGAAGGGATGGGAAGAGGATATCTCACCAGGCACCGATGAGATTCAGACTGCAGTCACTAAAGGTAGTAAGGTAGCAGTAGCAAAATATGGTCCAGACAGCTTACCAGCAGGTCCCGGACTAGACGAAAGCTCTGATATTATAATCGTAGAGGGTCGAGCAGACGTAATCAATCTCATGAAATGCGGAATATCAAACACAGTTGCTGTTGAAGGAACTCATGTTCCAAAAAGCATCGTTGATCTCACAAAGAAGAGAGGGAAGAAGATAATCGCATTTCTTGATGGAGATAGAGGTGGAGATCTGATTCTAAGAGAACTGATGCAGGTCGCAAAAGTCGACTATATTGCTCGAGCTCCAGAGGGAAAAGAGGTTGAAAATCTCACTCGAAGAGAGGTCACAAAAGCGCTTCAGGCTCAAATTCCAGCTGATCAAGCACTCACATTGGTGAAGGATAGAAAAGCAATTCCTGCAAGGAAGAAACGACCCGCTAAGAAGGTCACAAGGACTCGACGAGAAACAAGACCAGTTGCTGATTTTGACGGACCAACATTAGAGGACGACGACCAAGTTCCAAGTCGACGAAGAACTGTGACACGAAGGATACCGGTGACTGTTGACGAGGCGTATGTGTCAAAAATTGGAGATATCAAGGAATCATTCAAAGCACTCCTATATGGAGAAAACAAGCAGGTTGTTGTTGAGTGCGGAGTTGCTGAACTGGCAAAGATTCTAGAAGAACAAGAAAAAGTTCCAGCTATTGTGTTCGATGGTGTAATCACACAACGACTAGTGGATATAGCTAGTAAGAAACACACAGAGCTGATGATTGGAGCTGCCGTTGCAGATATTGAAAACAAACCTAGCAGTATGAAGATTGTTACCTTTGACGATCTTGGCCACTAAAAACAAGAAACTATGGGCCTTGTTTTAGTTCAAGGCCCGATTCTTTTTACAAAAGGCATAGAGTTGAGTAATACTCACAATTATCTCGCTGCTCTTATGAATCATCATACGTAGAAGATATGAGGCCCTCGAATGTGATATCAATCATCGACGGATTAGAAACAACTGAACAAGTGGAAACTTCCAAAGATCCATTCCAGATGATTGTTGGACAAGAACATGCTGTATCGTTGGTTCGTTCAGCAGTGAAACAACGAAGACATGTTTTACTCTGTGGAGTACCTGGTATCGGAAAATCGATGCTAGCAAAAGCTGCATATTCACTTCTTGATCCACCTAGAGAGGAGATTCGCCTTCGATACAACCCAGTCTATCCTGATCGTCCTCAGGTGGTTATCATTTGTGCAGATAATCCATCCATGGAAAAGGTGAAGTCAGAGAATCGAATTTATGACACGTTCTTTGTCAGTCCGGACAGAGTTCCCTTTGATGTATCAGTCAAAATGGGCTTTAGATGCCCCTCATGTGGTCATATATCAAATCCTGAAGCAAGTGTATGTGTTAACTGCGAGTCTGAGAAACGATTTGATTGGGCTCCTGGAGAGTCATATCATGGGTTATTCAGAATGCTAGATGTTGTTAGGGAGCCTGCACTTGAAACCATGACAACTCTTGAAGATATTAATGGAGAATCATACCATGTCGTGTATGAGAGAATTGAAACCGGTGAAATCAAAATAACTCAACGATGCATGACAACTGAAGAAAAACAGTTTGTAGAAACTCAGAGTGATCAGGAACGTGTTCTTGTTCCGCTAAAGGCAAGTCGCTATATCAGAGTTAGTGGAACAAGTCCGGTAGAACTGCTTGGAGACGTTAAACATGATCCTTATGGAAGTGCAGAGTCACTTGGATTAGCAGCACACCAGCGAGTTGTCCCAGGAGCAATACATGAAGCACATGAGGGAATTCTCTATATCGATGAGATTGCAGCGCTTGGAACCTTTCAGAGTCATCTTTTAACAGCGATGCAAGACCATGTATTTCCAATCTCAGGGCATAATCCATTAAGCTCAGGAGCTGCAGTTCGTGTCGATGATGTCCCATGTGATTTTATCCTGTTCGCATCATGTAACATTGAGAATCTCAAAGATATCCTCCCACCACTCAGATCACGAATTCGCGGATATGGGTATGAAATTATGCTCGATTCATGGACTCCCAAGAATCAGAAGGTCATTAATGATTTTGTCCGTTTTATGGCGCAAACCGTAGAAGAAGATGGAAGGATTCCACATCTCACTGTGAAAGCTATTGAACGTGTTTTGGAGGTTGCAGAAGCGATGGCTCTTCAGCTTGATGGTCAAAGAGATGCTTTGACACTTCGGTTACGTGAGCTTGGAGGGTTGATCAGGATAGCTGGGGATCTTGCAGTAAGAGATGGAAGTGATTTTGTACTCCAAGGTCACGTACAACAAGCAGAGGTACTGAGTAGAGGTATCGATGAGAGTAATCTTCAGTTTATGGGGTATAAAAAAACAGAATCCTCAATTAGCAGAGACTATTTCTTCTGAAGAGGAAAGCAGTCCAGAGGTGACCACTTGAAAATCATGAAGCAGGTCCTGAAGGAAGGCAAGATAGTGCTGAAGATAGAAACACTGGATGATCTTTGGCACCTTTACAATACAGTCAGTCCTAGCGATGTTGTCATCTCAAAAACTTCACGTCGGGTTCGAATAGGAGATGAGGATAGTCGAAAACAGGAAAGCACACGAAAGACTATGGTGCTGAAATTAAAGGTGGAAGAAGTTTCTTTTCATAATTTCTCAAATAGGGTACGGATAAAGGGTGTGATTCTTGAAGGACCTGATGACCTCGTCAATATTGGATCTTATCATACAATCAATATTGAAACAGGAGACACTTTGACCATTATCAAAGAGCATTGGCCAAAGTTTGTACTTGATAGACTCAAAGAAGCATCGAAATCACAGCTTCGCCCCATGTGTCTCATAGTGACAATAGAAGATGGTACTGCAGAGTTGTTCTTGGCTGCGGATTCGGGCATTCAAGAGGCGGTACGAATTCGTATGAGTATCTCAAGAAAAAGAGGTGACCAGAAATCATATGATGCCACAATGAGGGATTTCTTTACAGACACTGTTTTGGCATTGCAGTCTCAGCTGGAACAACATGAGTTTGGACTTATTGTAATAGCAGGACCAGGGTTTGTCAAGGACCATTTCAGAGATTTTCTAGTTGCAGCAAAGATCAAAGACATGCCCCCTGTTGTTGTTGAGAGTTCAAACTCGATAGGAGTTCCTGGAGCCAAGGAGATACTCTATAGGGGTGTCATCGCGAAAGCTGTGACTGAACTAAAGGTGGAAACTGAAACGCGTCTTGTCGAAACATTGATTGAACATCTGTCAAAAGATAACGGGCTTGGAGCATATGGGAATGATGAGGTCAGTAATGCAGTACAATATGGAGCTGTGGAGGAGTTACTTATCACAGACAAGAAACTGAGAGAGGGTGAAGAAAAGGAACGGCGCTGGATGGACTCTCTAATCAGAAACACTGAGAAGACTAGAGGTTCATTTCATATTGTATCAACGGAACATCCTGCAGGCGATCAACTCCAACGATTAGGAGGAATTGGTGCCATCTTACGTTTCAGAATTACACAGTAGCTATAGTGGGTCGAAAAGTGTCTGAAGTCGGTCCCAAGTTGGGTATTCAAATGCAATACCAATCTCCAAGTCGTTGAGGTTTCCCAATTTCTCTTTGAGCTGTTGAGCGATTTCTTCTATAACCCAAGGAGCGATCTCTACCCTCATTCTGACCTCGTCAATATTCATGAGATTTGTGGGAACATCGAATTGGTCTTGGAGAATTGTATGTATCATTGCGAGTTGTTCATGTCCTAGTTGACTTCCATGTACTGCTCTTACCACCCCAAGGATGAGTAGAGGGTCCTGTTCATCACGTTCCTCAAAAACCCTTATCGTTTGCTTCAACCTACGCTCCAGCCTTCTTCTCATTTGAACTGAGTCCTTGAATCGAGCAGAGCAATAATGTATTGATAGATTCTGAATGTGATCCACGGACCATTTTAGGACCTCTCTTGCAGTTGAGGAGCTACCTTCGATGCTTGCACTCTCAAGATTTGTTAAACGCATTCCCATGGAAACTAACTTGCCAAAGTTTGTTTCACTGGCTTCTAACTCATTGATATTGAGAAAAGAGACCCCCATCTCCTCAGCTCTTTTTGCCACTTTCTTTAGTTCTTCTAGCTTTCCAGGAATCGCTGGAACCTCAAGCCCAACGAACATTTTCATGTCTAATGCTCGTTGGACGCCGGACCAGTCGTTGGTCTGTGGGTGAAATCGAATCTCATCAAGACCAGCATCTAGCAACTTCTTCAATACATCTTGGCTGACGTCTGTCTGACTGGTGTAGAGATGAAGATGAAAACTGGCCCCATATTGATGTTTCAATAGATGAATATACTTCAATGTGCGTTCTAAGTCACAGAGGGGGTCTCCACCACTGATGCCTGCACCCTCGCCCTTGATTGCTTGAACTTCAAAAAGAATGTCAGTATCTTCAGACACAGGCATCTCGTCTGCGAACACAACATCCTTACCTGATTTATCATGTGACAATGGGCAGTAATAGCAGGAACTATCACACAGACCAGTCACAAATAGCACCATTTTCGAGCCTTTAGTGCAAAGATTACAACCTTTTGGCAACTTGCCAACAAGAAGTGAATCACCTTCAATCTCTCTTATTTTGCGCTTCGACGATTCCAATCACTATCCACCTCTTCGATGAATTGTTCTACGTAATGCCGGATCTTTGTCCTGGAGGCTCTTTGCAACAGCCTCAAAGCTCTCATCATCATGTAAGGTTCTTGTCAAATAGACTCCTGTTCTACCAACACTATCACGGCGAGTGAGAACTCTAATTCGTTCCTGAGCGATTTCGATGCTAACATTGAGTTTCTTAGTAACCTCTTGCACATGACCTATGACTCCCTGCTCAATATGACCAGTTTCAGTTGGTTCAATAAGAACAAGTCGTTTGTCTACCCCAGGTACTCTTTTGTTTTCCTTCAAACCAGTGCTGTCTATCAGACCACCCCAACGATAGAACTCCTCCTCCCTGGGCTTTAGTTTGAATAGAGGAAAAGTCACAACAGTATTTTCAGAGAGATGAACGTGACCTTTAAGCACCATTGAAGGAGTGGCCTGGACAAGCTCTCTCTTGAGCAATGGTCCCAAGACTAGTTCGATTCGGTAACTGGACACTGGACGGAGGATAATAATGTCTATGTCCGAAGATTTTGAAATATCACCACGAGCAATGGAGCCGTATGCAAATGGCTTGACTCCAATTGATTCGAGTTTCTGCATTGTTTTAATTGCAGAATCTCTGAGGACCTGTAAATTCTCCCAGTGATCCTGATTATATCTTATCTCCCGGGGCTCATGCATAATTTCTGGCTTTTTTGCCACTCCAGAATCATCCCCTGATTTCTTCAAGCATCATACAGGCTTTGCATATCTCTGATAGTGATGGCGTATTGCATTTTGCACATGTTTTCAGAGCCCAATCAGATGAACTTACTAGGAATGCCTCAGTCATTGCTTCTGCGGAACGTAGTATTGCCAACAACGTACCCGGCCGTTTGTGTTCCATATCGTTCAAAAAAGACCTAACGTCGTTTCGATATGCCTCTCCAGCATATGGGCAGGGAACATCATGATAGACGAGACCCAGGTGATGGGAGTAGGCAACGATATCTCGCTCTGACAACTCTGAGATTGGCTTGATGCGGGGCACTAAACCCTCAACTGATCGTTCTCTGGGAACGTTTGTTCGTGTTATTCTACGACTGTCTCCGCGCATGATGTTCATCAAAACGGTCTGTGCCTCATCATCTAAATTATGACCAGTTGCGATAACATCTGCCTTTAGAGTGGCTGCAGCCTCATTCAGTGCACGTCGTCGAAACACTCCACAATATGAACAAGCACCGAGTGATTTGTCAGTCCGTAACTCCACAAGTTCATCTAAAGATAAATCAAACATGTTCTTGAAAGAGAAGACTTCAAGAGTGTAACTAAGAGATTTCGTCAATTTCTTTGCTGCTTCGAGGGCTTTGTCTCTGTATCCTTTGATGCCCTCATCAATAGTTACTGGAATCAGTTCCGATTTGGGAAAATTGCTCTCGATATTATGTAGAATATGAAGCAGTACTGCGCTGTCTTTTCCACCAGAAATGGCTACAGCTATTCGATCATCCTCTTTGAGCATCTTATGACGATTTATTGTTCGTCGTACCCTTTCTGTTGTTGTTTGGACTAGACATGCTTGACATAATCGTTCGGATGTGTACCTACGCAGATATACTGCAGGGTTCCCACATTTTGAACATTCTAATTGCATGCTAGCGACTCCAAGTCGCCAATTTCATGGGGATTTAAGTTAAACCTATTTACATGCACGTTTCTCTTGTAAGAAGTACCAAGAGTGTAGTTATTTCATCATGCCTTTGTCCTAGCTTCTCTCTTCTCTTTCTCTTTCAAGTCGTCAACAATCTGAATACGTCTTACATTGAGCGCAGCTTTACTTGTTCGAAAATTGGCTGCATGTACAATATCATCAATAGTCTTGTACCATTCTGCAGGGGAGAGAACACTATGAATCTCTTTGAAAGTATCACTCAGACGCTCTACGCGAGCTAAACATTCGACTCGGTCCTCAGAGAGCCGCTGTTCATCAAAGTATAGAAGAGCATGACCTTTGAGAGCCTCCCAGTCAATTTCATTATTTGACTGAAGTAGTAATCTCACTTTATCAAGAGGCTCTTTCCAAGAACCAGGTATAAACATGGTCAGATAATCTGTAAGAGCCTTTCTTGCCTTTTCTCTCACTTCTTGTTTTGTACCAATCTGGTGAGTCATCATCTTTCATCAGAAGAACATTCACTCTGGCCCTTTTTAGGTCCCACAGAACCGATAGAGTGTCATTCAGAATAGTCCTTTACCCATGATGAAGCTTAGAATGATGCTTAGCAGAACTATTCCAAGAGCTGCAATTCGTAGAGGCCACATGATGTACTTGATCTTCTTCTCGTCCTTTATGACAAGGCTCAGACCATTGGAAAGCAGCTTGTCACCATCAAATACAGGGATTGGTAATAGATTGAAGAGTGCAATTGATATCAGAATCAAATAGCACCAGAAGACTATCTGTTGAAGATGAAAGACAAACATAGGTGTTAGAATGATATCCCAGCCAGGTTTAGGTTCCCAATAATCTGACCCGTATATTCCTATATACCCTCTACTCGTATTTTGTTCACTTGCAGCCAGTATAATTGTTACACTACTGCCATTGAGTTTGTGTATAGTAAGTTGAGCGCCTGCAGGAGCATCATTCATGAATACACTAACAGCTGTCCAATTTGCTATCTCTGTATCGTTAAGTCCAATGATGACATCACCAATTTCTATGGCGGCTGCGGCTGGACTTCCGGCCTGTAGATCATATATGTAAGCACCACTTGGTGGATAATATCCAATTGACATCAGAGGATAGAAGTTTGCCAGTATTATCAGAAACACAAAACCCCATGCAAAATTCGAGAAAGATCCAGCAGCCAACATCCTCATTCGTGATTGAGGAGTCGCATTATTCTCGAACTGTTCCTCATCGGGCTCAACAAAACCACCAAATAAAACTAGGAAAGCCAGAAGACCAGAACTCTTGATTGCGATATCATCTTTCGAAGCCGCTAGACCATGTGCAAATTCATGTGTAAGTAATGTAACAGCCAGACCAATTAGCATGTATACTAATGGAAGACCAGTAATCGTGACTCCTGGAATTATGGGGACAACACCTCCTGCAGCTGCAGGTTGAACAAAGAACTTGATTAAGTTGTCACCAAACAACCAGAAGCTGAAAATCATTCCACCAAAACCAACGATAATACCGATATTGAAGAATACACGTGGGAACTTCTTACCCATCCGCGTGAGAAATGCATTCAATCGTTCTGTTCGCCACATAATAAAGAAGGGGAATCCTGCATCGATACCCTTCTCACTTAGTTTCTCAACGCCTATCGCTTGAGCAAAGAAATATATCACAAGCCAAATGAAGCCTATGATTCCGAAAATTGTCAATGGATCCATTGTTGGTCAGTCCTCTGGATTAACGCGAGCATTGATGAATGCGTGTTATAATCATTATGAACGCGGTACATTATCTTTGATAGGCTTCGATTTTGAGAGAATGTGCGGTCCAACCAAAATCCTCATAAAGTGAGCCAAATTGGCTACCGCTGGTGTCCTTTGAGACCTATTACCACTATTGAAGGTAGGCGAAACAATAATTGCCATTCAGACTTGTGATATCAGACCCAGAAACTGGACAAGCAATCCAGTACGAACTAGATGACGCCAAAACAAATGCCCTTATTGGAAAGACTGTTGGGGAGATTGTGGAAGGCGATGTTTTGGGATTACCTGGATATAAGTTGAAAATCACAGGCGGTAGCGATTCTTCCGGGTTCCCAATTCGACCTGACGTTCACGGTAGTGGTAAAAGACGCGTTTTGATACATGGTACCCCAGGGTTCAAACCTAAAAGGAAAGGGGTTGCGAAAAGAAAGACAGTCCGTGGAAGAGAGTTGAGCGCTGAAATATCTCAAGTAAACATGAGAGTCGAAGAGAAGGGTGGTACTCCTCTCGAAGAACTTGTGATGAAGCCTGTATAGACATATTCCTTAATCTGTCTCTGTTGAATTGATGGTGCGAACCATATACTTCATATGGACAACAGGAAGTCAGAGACTAACATCTGCAACGAACAGTCGGAAGTGAAGATTAGGTGACCAGGAAATACGACGGACAGTCAGAGATTAGCATTGGCACATTAGGTCATGTCGACCATGGTAAAACAACCCTTGTTTCGTATCTAACAGGAGAATGGACTGATCGTCACTCAGACGAGATAAGACGTGGTATCTCGATTAGACTTGGATATGCAGCCACAACTTTGTTGAAATGTAAAAGCTGTCCGGAACCTGAGGCTTTCACCACTTCACATCTTGTAAAAGAGGGTAAATGTAGTAAATGTGGCGGAGAACTGGAAGTCCTAAGAGAGATCTCATTTGTTGATAGTCCTGGTCACGAGTCCCTTATGGCGACCTGTCTCAGTGGTGCTAGTCTGATGGATGGCGCAATTCTTGTGATTGCAGCCAATGAACCTTGTCCAATGCCACAGACCTCAGAACATCTTCATGCTCTGGAGATTGTGGGAGTGAAGAACATCATCATTGTTCAGAACAAGATAGAGCTTGTATCTAAAGAGCAGGCTAAAAAACACTACCAGCAAATCAAGGATTTTGTGAAAGGCACAACAGCAGAAAACGCTCCAATAGTACCGGTTTCAGCAATTTTCGGGGCTAATACAGACTTGCTCATTCAGACGATTGAGAGAGTGATTCCAACTCCAGTACGAGATGGTGATGCGCCACCCAAGATGTTTGTTGCACGCTCTTTCGACATAAACAGACCTGGAACACTACCAATGAATATGCATGGTGGTGTCGTAGGCGGGTCAATTGTGCAAGGAAAATTGAGTCTTGGTGACGAGATTGAGATAACTCCAGGTGCGAAGGATGAAAAGGGATTCAAGCCAATCAAAGCAAAGGTTGTGAGTCTTCTATCCGGTAGTGGAAATTCACTTCAGGAAGCATACCCTGGAGGGTTGATAGGTGTGGGAACAGCATTGGACCCTGCCTTTACGCGGGCTGACAGATTAGTGGGAAATGTCGTCGGAAGAGTAGGAAAGATGCCTAAAATATATGACAAACTCATGTTGACACCAGTTCTAATGCAGAGAGTAGTTGGAATAGATTCTAAGAGAGAAGTAGAGAATCTCAAATTGAATGAGCCTATGATGTTGGTGATTGGAACCGCGCCCACAGTTGGAGTAATTACCCGTTTGCATGGTGATGAAATTGAGCTGACACTCAAACGTCCTGTTGCTGCTGAGAAAGGACAGAGAGTTGCTATTGGACGCAGAGTTGAAAACAAGTGGCGATTGATTGGATATGCTGAGATTTAAAGCAGAGTCTGTTTTAATAAAAGCCACCCTGTGATGGTGAGCATATTGCCACTTCCTGTGATATTAGACACGAATTTCTTGACTATACCAGCACAGTTTGGAGTAGACGTGTTTTCTGAGGCTGAAAGAGTACTTGAGCGAAGTGTTGAATTTATTCTCTTGAGATCTGTATTTGATGAAATTAGGTCAAAATTTGAAAGAGCAGGAAGAACTGAGAGCCGATTGTTCAAGGTTGCATTAGATCTGACTGAAAGATGCAAAATTGTTTCAATTAATCAATCGATGGAAGATTCCGCGGTGGATGATCAACTTCTGGAGTATGCCGCATCAGTTAACGGGGTGCTTGCAACCAATGATAGAGAACTTAGAAAAAGAGCATCTGAACGTGGTATAGCAATTCTCATTCTTCGAGGTAGAAAACACTTGGAGCTTAGAGGAACAATCTTTTGAGACCGTGTCACAACGTTTTTATGTTTTATAAAGCGAATCAGCGCTGAGCCGTCGGGTTCAGACCTCGGGATAGTTCCCTAGTCTGATTGTTCTGATAAGAATCATCCTGCTAGGCAAGGAGCGTCAATAATTGTATAGTATAGTGACTGTTAAAGATGTGGTACGCATTCCACCAGCACAGTTCGGTTCCCCAATGGAGGACGCAGCCATGCTTCATCTTCGAAAACAACATGAGAATGTCCTCGACCGAGATGTAGGTCTAATGATTGCTGTCATAGACATAGATGAGATTGGTCAAGGTCGTCTTATGCCAGGTGATGGTGCAACCTATCATTCCGTGACTTATCGTGTGCTTGTGTTCAAACCTCTACGACATGAACTGGTAGAGGGAAATGTGGTGGAGCTTATGGACTTTGGAGCTTTCATCCGAATGGGACCACTTGATGGACTTTGTCATGTCAGTCAAATCTGTGATGACTTCATCACACAAGATTCTAAGGGAAACGCCCTTCTGGGAAAGGAAACTGGCAGGACTCTAGCAGAAGGAGACATGGTAAGAGCAAGAGTCACTTCGATAAGCTTTGAATCTGGCAACAAATCAGGAAAGCTAGGTCTCACAATGAGGCAACAATATCTTGGTAAAATTGGTCCAGACAGATCTTGGGTAGAAGAAGATGTCAGGGCAGCTCGTGGAGAGAAGAAGAAATAATCAGAGAGAGAACAAAAATGGCTAAAATGAAAGCGTGCAAAGCCTGTCATTATCTCACTGATGAGAGTATGTGCCCTAATTGTAGGGGAACCAATCTCTCTACTTCATACACGGGAATTGTGGTCATTCTTCCTGGTCGGAGTAAACGCGAAGATCCCAGACTGAGTTCGTATGTAGCCTCCCGACTCAACATTGACAAGCCAGGAAAGTACGCATTAAAGGTGCGATAGAATTTCTTGTCAGTGGTGAAAGCTTTATTAGACAACCTCTAGTCGGATGGCTGACCTACCCCTGAGGCGGTCTGACTTTCGGTAAGTGATGCCAATGAAAATCGAAATCCTAGATGAACGAGAGAACAAACCTCTTGCAAGGAAGGAAGTCGACTTCAGGGTCGATCATGCTGGTGCAAGCACACCAAGTAGGGCAGATATCCGTGCAAAGATTGTAGCGCAGTTCGATGCCAACTCCTCAACGGTGGTCATCAAGACACTGGACACTAAATTTGGAGCTGGCATAACTGAGGGGACAGCCAGAATCTATTCTGACCCTGAACAGATGAAACGAATCGAACTTGAACATATTGTCAAAAGACACGAATCAAAGAAACAAGAAGAGGGAGAAGAATAGATGCCAAAAGCACACGAAATGTATAAAGTTGACAAGTCAGGTAAAATCACTCACACTAAGAGGTCTTGCCCACGATGTGAGAAGGGCACTTTCATGGCTGAACACTTCGACCGTTTTGCTTGTGGTCGTTGTGGATATACAGAGTTTAAACGAAAAGGCAACTAATTCTTACTCACCCACGATTGCCATCACCCATCTCACAAAGATGAGAACCCCAATAACCATTGTGAGTACAACATCTACAAGAAATATTCCTGGAATCTGAATCTCTATCCAAGCAGACAGAATCAGGGCAATTGGGAACGTCACAATGAAGGGTAGAGTCGCCACTGTAAGTGAAATCTCCTCGCTCGATACCATAGTGTTTACAAGGAGAAGGAACCAAATAGCATAGATTCCAACGAGAAGAGCGACTTCCAGTATCATTGTGTTCTTGCTCCGTTTCTGTGTTTTTGTTAGACCAAAGAACAATGTGTGTATCACATTGGAGTAGTCATACCTCTCAATTTGAGCTCATATTGAAATCAGAAACCCATAACTTAATATGTAAAGTTTACTTTACGTAAAATGAACTTTACATCTGAGTGGGTGATCCAGCATGATTGTGAACAAACTTCGAGAACTTCGTGAAGCCAAGTTGAGCGAGTCTGATAGTTCAGGAATATGGACACAGGAGGGTCTTGCAAAACGTCTTGGAGTCACAAGGCAGACAATCATATCAATGGAGAAAGGAACTTACAACCCATCTCTCACACTTGCGTTTAAGCTGGCAAACCTGTTCGGAGTGAAGATTGAGGACATATTCGAGTATAGGGATGAATAAGATGAGTCGTGGTATAAAGACAGCTCTGAGCGCTGTGGCAGTAGTAGTGATAGTGTTTGTATTTGTCTGGATTCTGGGTCTGGCTTCTCTGGGTAGCTATGCAGGAGCTATCGGAGGCATGGTTGGCGGAGTTCTTGGTGTAACCTATTTGCGACGATTCTATGATGAAAGGTTTACACAGATTATGAATCTCGCTGCAAGGAACGCCTTTGTCTTTCTAGTGATTATCCTTCCCATGAGTTCTGTTGTGCTCATTCAAGTTGAGGAGGTCACACTTCAGATAACAGCAGGTCTAATCTTTGTGCCATGGATAGCATCACTTGTTATATTGTATCTGTCTTTGTTCTACTATTATCGAAAATAATGAGATTTTTACTGGCTATTCTAATCAATTCTCTAATGAGTCTATATCGGAAGATGGTTCACTGAAAATTCTACTAAGACAGTACAATGCGACTATCACGATGATGGGCCATATAACAAAAATACTGATTGATATTTGTGCAATTTGGATAATTGGCAAGATGAATAGAAAGATGATAGGTATGATAAAGAATGCCACACATATCAAGCTTAGTCGAAGAAGATCTCGATCAATCTCAATTACTATCTTGTCTGAAGTCAAGAAAATAAAACACTCTCATTATGTATTTGTACACTCTTGTGATAGATATTTTGGATTAATAGAAGAGATGTTAGCATATATCCAGTGTTGATTGTTTTGGCATTCAGTATCTTCTTCTAGACAAAATAAGGGCAAGTGCTGCAACTACGATAGTGCCTCCGATTGCAATAGCCATGTATATGGTTGAGTTCCCTTCATCCTGTCCGTTTGTTGTAGTATTAGTTCCATTACTAGGAACGCCATAGACTAGAATAGCTGATGACTCGATATTTCCAGCCTTGTCACGTACAAAGACTCGATACGAAACAGTTGTGTTTTCACTCTGAGATGGAATTGTGGTGTTCCATATTGGTCCAGATTGAACCATCGTTATATTGGTCCAAGTGAGATTCCCATCTATCGAATATGAGAGTATAACCTCATCAACACCATCAGCATCAATCACACCCACACTAACAAGGACTGATTCGTTTCCTGTAGGTTCTGAGGGATTGAGGTTAAAGCCGATCCAGAGGTCAGACTCACTGACTGATTCTACTCTTGCGGGGTATCTGTCTACACTTAGGGCATCGCCAGGAATATGATAATCCCCTATTCCTCCATAATCATCCCAAAAGTTTCCTAGACTCACGCCATCATCCCAAACGTTGTTGTGGCCATCTTCCCATGCGTTGCCATCCGAGATTGTGGATCCATCTCCATTGGAACAGATCACATTGTAGTAGAAAGAGTTGCTAAAACTGTCCGTAGGAGGTACAAAGATGCCTATTCCTTTGTTCTTATAGACTATATTTCTAGCAACAATAGTATTGCTAGACTCAACAATGTCAATTCCCCAATGTTTGTTGTCATGGAAGTCGCTCAGAATTACCGAACAATGGTCAGACCAACACAAAGTAGCTCCAAAGCCAGAGGAGTAGACTGTACAGTTTTCTATTACACAGTTTCTACAGGAATAGAGCGACACACTCTCTGCAGTATTATGTATAGTTCCATCCCGAACTGTCACATTGATGCAATCAATCAGAAAGACCTGACCATAGTCGCTTGGACAAATGATAGAATCTGTGAGGTTAGTGAAATATCCAATAGGTTTGTCATTGACTGTGTTATTGTAGAGCTGAAGACTAGGTCTATGCAGGTAGTTGAATTCGAGGCCACTGTCTATCATAGTGTTGTTGACTACGAGAGTATCAATTGCATCAAAGAAACTTAGATAATAATACCAATCACCAGTCTGACTCCCTTCGATTATGTTGTTGCTGACTGTACACTCAACAGTTTCTTGAAGATGAATATCTCCTAGAATGTCGTTGCTATCAACCAAACAATGACGAACATAGGTGAGCATAACTCCCACATGATTGTCAAAGAGCGTGTTATTGAATATCGAGCAGTTTCCCGGGTATTCTTTGTCATAGAGCCCACGTATTTCTACACCATGACAATTATCATATATTTGACTCTCTATCACAGAACAATTCGAAGAGGAAACAATGGTGATTGCAATCCATTTCTTTGAGACTACCAAGTTCTTGATTGTTCCATGAGTGACATTTCCAAAAGTGACCCCCCGATTATACAGTTTGTCCCAAGGACTCAAAGATGAGATTAGACAGTCTTTAATGACAAAGAACACATCCGTGTTTGAGATGTTGATGCACTCTGTGCCGTCAGTGATTATGCTTAATCCCTCGATTAGGTACGGGTTGCTCTCGGAGCCATTTCCCGGCCATTCTTGAGATTCAAAATCTAGGTCCGAATTGATTATGATCGGGGAGTGTGGTTCATACGACGAAATCTGCTGATTTTGGTTCGAAATTGCATTGCCCATATTGAGGGGTGGTTGATCATTGTTCTTGACCGTTGGTACTATAACTAATGCAAGTACCAAGATGACTAAGACCAACTGCCATCTTTTGAGCATAGCACGAAACCCCTCTATCAGGACTTGTTAACCCGATTGAGTATCCATATTCTCATATAAACCACAAAGGTGTTTTGTTTTACAGAACATCCTAGCGCGGGTGTGGGGAGTGTTTCTTGCTGTCTTTGGTTGTCGTGGATGTTCTTTCAAGTTCCTAATCGAGAACAGTTTTTGCCTGTATTTGGATTCTCGTTTCTTTACTCACTTATTTTTGGGCTAATTGTGACGTCAGGCATGAAAAAGACAAAGTCCAGAAAGGGAAAATGGTAGCGGGTAGCATTGCTGTAATGGGAAGATAAAACTGGACCACAGCATGTATGATATTCACAAATGCAGTTCTTTGATACAACCATTCCAATCATTGCAATATTCCTTGGATCTGTT
>PJET01000009.1 GCA_002825515.1 Candidatus Thorarchaeota archaeon MP11T_1
CATTTCACCCAGGGTGCCACTTAATTCGCCCATCCAATGTTGCAGGATTTGATGATCCTGAGATACCACGAAAAGTCGACGAGCTAATCGAGCTGACTGGTGCTAAGAGCGTTCCCTGGGATATGAAACTTCGTTGTTGCGGCTCACCTCTTCTCATAGCAAGTGAAGAGGTCGCTACAAAGATCCTACAGGAGAAGATGATTTCAGCAAATGGTGCTGGTACAAATTGTGTTGTCACTAATTGTCCTGCTTGTCACACTCAGTTCGACATTCAACAATTAGGTCTCAAGGATGATGAAGGCAACTCTTTGGAACTACCTGCGTTGTTTGTCACTCAGGTATTGGGTGTAGCGATGGGAATCAATCTTGAACCTCTTGGTTTAGAACTCAATAGAGTGTCTTTAGATCCAATTAAAGACATTCTTGGCATCTAGAAGGTCACTGTTTCAGCTTGCTGTCCCCGTAGAAGAGTTGTCCTAATCTCTTCATGGCATCTCTAACACATTCTCGCTTGCCGCTGACCTGAAGATGCCGGTCCCCATCCAGAGATATGTTAACCATGCAGTCTTCTGCAATCTCTGACACAATCTCCACTGGGATGTCTTCTGGGAGTTTGATACGAAAGAATCCCACCTGTTTGTCTCGAGGAATATCTGAGATATGCACCTGTGGTTCTGGTTTGTATTCCTTACTTTCCCCTTTGATTGCTTTATCAAATCGTTCTTCCCAGATGTTTCGGTAGTCCCTGCCCTCTCTCTCCTCAGCCCAAATCATGAGAGTATCTCGAAGTCTCTGGATTTGTATTTCCATCTCCCTTTGAAGTCGATTATCATCATCACATTGGGCACCTGACTTTATTTCACTCTCAAAGGAGCGAAGATATTCTAGACTCATTTTTGAGTTTCTAAGATCTGCATATGTCAAATCAGGGATAAACACATCTCTCTCTTTTAGAGCTCCTAGTAAGTCATTCAGAACAATCCAACCTGCTAAAAGCCCATCTAGCGAAACCAAGATTCTATTCCCTCAGCATTTCCTGTGTTTCATCTAAGATGCTTTTTTCACGCCACCAACGGAGATCCCGTGCACCAGTTGGACATATGGCACAACACGCACCACACCCCTCACAACGCATCTCATCAGTGACACTCTTTTTCACACCGGGTTCGACTTCTATCATGGAAACTGCATCATATGGACAGATATCTGAATAGTGACAGAGATCACATCCAACACATAGGTCTTGGTCAACCTCAGCTGTGAGAAGCTCGATCTCTACAGTTCCCAAGTTTAGTGGTATGCACGCCTCGCTTGCGGCTCCACGAGCCTGATTGATTGAGTCACCAATGTTCTTAGCATAAGTCACGCCGAGGAAGACACCTGGAACTGTTGTTTCTACAGGCTTATACTTCATGTGCATCTCTGCCAGAAATCCGTCCTGCCCACGGTTTATGCCCATGACTTTCACAAACTCGTTTACATCATGTGGTGCTTCAAGTCCCAATGCTAATACAACCATCTCTGACTTTATGCTGAAAGTTTCTTGTGAGAGTGTATCATAAACAGTAACAATAGCTGAATCTCCATCAGGGTCTTTTTCTACAGTAACTGGTTTCTCACGGTCCCATTTCAGATAGGCAACTCCATTCTGTCTATTGTCGCGCCACATCTCCTCCATTCCTTTTGCAAATGGTCGGATGTGTTCTTTGTAAGCTGAGAATATCTTAATTTCAGGGAACATCTCCTTCAGTTCATGCTGCATTGCAATAGTCGCAGAGCAACATACTCTTGAGCAGTGCCTGTTACCCTCACCGGGATTCTGTCTAGAACCAACACAGTGAATGAAAATAGGATTCTTTGGTGGTTTTTTTATCTCTCCGTTCTTCAACCTTCGTTCGAGCTCGAGTGTTGATATAACCCCTGGCACTTCACCCCATCCAAACTCGCCCTGTTTTGGCTCATAGACATCAGTTCCGACTGTTATCACCATTGAGCCAATTCGATGGACTGTTCGCTCATTAGTTGTAGTGTTCTCCACAGAGATGTCATAATTGCCATATGATCCATCTCGACCGACCACTTTTGAGTTTAGAAGAACTTGTACTCGTTTATTCTTCTCAATCTTGGCCACAAGGTCATCCACAATATCTTGTGCTGACTCCATTGCAGGAAAGACATGATAGAGCTCATTCAGTCTACCACCCAGACCGTCTGTTTTCTCTACGAGAATCACATCGAACCCTTTACGTGCAATATCAAGTGCAGCAGTCATTCCCGAAACCCCACCACCTACAACCATCGATACTGGTGTGACCTCGACCTTTTTCAGCGGAACAATCTCATTATTGACAGCTTTTGCCACAGCACTTCTAATCATGTCCTGAGCTTTTTCCTGTCTAACCTCAGGGTCCTCATTCACATGAACCAATGCAAGATGTTCTCTGAGACCAATCGGACCCACCAAGTAATAGCCCGAGAGACCTGCAGCTTCAAGAGCACTTCTAAATGTCGACTCGTGCTGCAGAGGTGAGCAAGATCCTACGACTACACGGTTAAGTTTGTGCTCCTTTATCGCATCAGTCACAAGTTGTTGTCCTGGATCACTACACATGAAGATGTAATCAGTTGAATACACGACATTTGGGAGGTCTTTTGCCCACTCGGCAAGACCTGGCGAGCTTATCTCATTACCGATGATACCACCACAATGACAGATGAAAACACCAACTCGAGGTTCATCACCAATCTCTGCTGGAGGAATCTCAGGTTGTGGTTTAGGTGTGGGAACTGGTAGAATAGAATGAGCTGCCATTGCTGCTCCCTTCCCCTCGTTCACTGAATCTGTTCCATCTCTTGGCCCATGTGCACAACCTGCTACGAAAATCCCCTTTCTGTTAGTTTCTAGAGCTGAGGCATTGGGATGATTCTCCTTTATCCATCCTGCTTCATCAAGGTCAATCTTGAGAATCTTGGCAAGCTCTGCCGTACCCTCACTTGGTCTGAAGCTAGCATTGAGTACAACCATTGAAATCTTGTCAAGCTCAATTATCTTTCCAGAATCAGTGTCTTCCATTTTTACGAATAAGTCATGAGTATCAGGATTCTCCTGAATCTCGGACACTCTACCTCGAATGAAATTTATACCTCGATTTTTCTGCGAGTCCCAGAGGAATTCTTCTAGGGCTTTCCCTGCAGTCCTCATGTCCATGTATGTATATATTATCTCACAGTGGTCTTCTGGATAATGCATCCTCGTTACCTGTGCAAGCTTGAGACCGAATGAACAACAGACTCTGTTGCAGTGCTCACTATATCCGCTTATGTTCTCTCTTACATCTCTGCTTCCAACACAATTCACAAACAGTATTTTTTCAGGTTCTTTTCCATCAGAAGGTCGGACCATATGTGAGTCAGTGGGACCAGTAGGATGGCTTTGGCGGTCATACTCCATGGTCGTTACAACATTCGGGAATATTCCATATCCATATTCACCATAATCCAAAGGTCTGTACTCTTCAAAACCTGTTGCCACAATGATCGAGCCAACATGAAGCTCATAGATCTTGTCCTCATCATCATACATTATGCAGTCCTGTGGGCATACCGAGGCGCAGGTACCACAACCAATACATGAATCCCTGTCGATTGTAGCAATCAGCGGGATCTGCTGTGGGAAATTCATGTAGATGGCTTTACGAAGAGAGAGACCTTTATCATACTCATTGGGCACCTCGACTGGACAGGATCGAATACATAATTGGCAACCAGTACACTTGTCCTCATTGACATAACGTGCCTTCTTACGAATTGTGACAGTGAAGTCACCTTCTGTCCCTGTAACTTTCTCAACAGTAGAAAGCGGGTGAATGGTGATGTTTGGATGCTTTCCAACAAATGATGTTAGTGGTGTCATGACGCAGGCTGAACACTCAAGCGCTGGAAATATCTTGTAAATGGCGACGTAGTTTCCACCGATATTCACAGACCGTTCAATCATGTGCGCATGATGACCACCATTTGCAAGCCCAAGTGAAGCATTTATCCCTGCCATTCCGCCTCCAATAACAAGGACATCTGTGGGTTTGATTTTCTGTTCAGATTCTTTGGCTGACTCGCTGACCATGGGAACATTCTCCAAGGCACCGTACTGACATCGGCACCATCGTGACGGGCGATATAATCTTTCTGTCAGGGCCTTCACAGTGTTAAGTATAAACCTTAGAACACGTGTTCTAAGTAAATATAAGTAGTTAGTGGAACGGACTAAGGTGTGAAAGGATGAGGAGAGGGAGTATTAACCCTCTCCAGATTACTCCTGCTTCCTAGACTCTTTCACCTTCAGATAGAGATACGCAAACCCTGCAAAGACAATTGCCAGTAGATAGAGTATGATAGGTATCCAGAGAGGTTCCAATCGCAGGAGGTAAGTCGGATCCCTCAGAACATATCCTCCTAACTCAGGGGGTAGGTATATCCAAACTAGAGCTGCGGAGTACCCAGCGAAAACTCCCCACTTTATCTCCCTTCTCACATTGAAAGCAAACATGTAGGTGAAGACAAACATGAATGCAAAGCCCGTGGTGAACATAACCCAAATACCAGTTGCTGCTTGCGAAGCGGTGAATGTTGCTACAATGAATGCATGTATCCCAACAAAGCTCTCCAGTAAAACAATCCATCCCTTGTTGCGATGTACTATTGTAAAAGCTAGAGAAATTTGTGTGAAAAGTAGGAACATGTAGAAGAACCCAGAAATGAGTTGAGGATCATAGGCCATCGGATGGAACCAAAATGTGTAGACTATGGCCCAGGATATGATGTACGGATGATTTCTCCTGAAGAAACCAGAAACACGTGGAGTAATTGGTCTTCCCAGTTTCCTTCCTAGGAAGAAACCACGGCTTGGATTCTCAATGATCAATAAGAATGAAAGCATCACGATCACAGATCCTTGACTAGTCCAGATGGGTACGTCCTGTGCTAGACCATCAAACCAGATGTGTGTCTGGACAAGATGCAGAACGATGAAAAACAGGTTGATGATTATTGCTGCCCAATTGTACTTTGAGAGACTGGTTGATGTATTAGAACGTAGATGATCCAGATTCTTCTTTGCCCAGTAAATTGCTCCCCATAGAGTGAACTGGTGTGCCAAATAGAAAGTCCATACAATGAACATAGTCATGAATTCACGTGCTGGCAGTTTCCAATAGTACCACGCTGCTCCCTCCGCGCCTGGGGGATCAGGAAGCAAAGTTCCCAATACTGGATCAAGTAACGGGCCAAGCAACCATATTAGAAATGTGAAGCCGATGGCAAAAATCAAGCCACCAATCCATACATAGGTTGCTGGATTTCTGTATCTGCTAGTTTCTTGTTCTTTTTCTTGTATTTTGGCCAAAATCATCCGCTCCTTCAGAATAACTTTCCATTGGTCAATATATAGTTGATAAATCCGATGGTTATTTGCAAAAAATATAACTCGAGCTTTGTAACTCTCTAAGTAGGTGCAGGCATGTCAAAGGAAAAGATACTGGCGACCCTTAACACGCTAGGAGAACGATTTCAGGACCCCAAGATTCAGCGTAGGTTTAAGGAATACAACAAGACGCTTCAATTCATCTTTCCAGATCTTGATGTCAAGATGTTCATGAAAATAGGAGATGCAGAGCTCCTCGAGGTAGCAGAGGGGGAAACTGATGCTGAGTTACAGGTAACTATGGATTCCCCAGTGTTCTTTGCAATTATTGAGAAGACAGAGAGTCCAATGGCTGCATATTCCGCTGGGAAGCTCAAGACAAAAGGTGAAGTGCCAGACCTCCTGAAGCTACAGAAACTACTCCTCTGAATGTGGGTGCTTGTCCACAACCATCGACACAAGCTCACGCATACGGACCATCTGAGTCCTTACACGTTCTGCTCCTTCCTTGGTCAAAACAGCGAAAGTTGTAGGTTTGAGATCAACAAATCTCTTTGAAATTCGAATCAAACCCAATTCTTCCAACTTTCTCAGATGACTTGACAGATTTCCTGATGTGAGTCCAAGTTTCTTCTGAAGAACCGGGAATGTTGCATGTTGAGTAAAATAGAGATATACTAGAACAGAGAGTCTTGTGGGGACCATGGTTTCACGGTCTTCTTCCATGAGTCCTACCAATGTTGATAGGAGATCCCCATCGAGGCCCAACTCTATCCCTGCCCTTTGCTCTCCAGAAGAAGTCGTTCAGCTGTGATGAGCATATAGATTCCCATCACATAGATTCCTCCCATATCAACAACTATCAGTAAGACATAAGCAAGATCTAGAAACAGAAACATCGGTATAACGGTGAGGAAAATTGCTAATGAAAAGTAAAGATGTTCTCGTGTGAAGATATCTGCCTCTACACTTTTTCTCCCAAGAATATAGTTGCTAAGAAAACCAGTGCCCATAATAATTTGCAAAATGGGTACGAAAAAGAAGCCATTGTTAGTTGAAAATGTTATCAGTGCAACAGTCACGATAGCAACCGCAAGAATCCCCCAAACTACGAAGGGAGCTTTTTGTTCCTCTTTTGGTTCTGGCTCTTTTGGATATGATTGAGTTAGTGGTAATACTAATCTAAAAGTCACTACCCATGAGAAGAATAGACTCATTCCGATAAATCCAAGATTTACAAGTACTGGGTCAATAGGTCCAAGAACATTTTGCAGAGACATATAGATTAGGGTAGCAAAAGATATTCCTCCAGCAATGATGAGGTAGACCAATCCAGAAACCCTACGAGCTACTACCTTTGGATATTTATCAATGAGGTCAGTTAGCAGAAGTAGCTGTTTTGCTTTCTCGACCATATCATCATCTGAAGAATCATTCTCTTGGCTCAAACAATCACCTCAGTATTAAACAACAAATTCACTTTCAATAAACCTCCCTAATAAGGCTACTAGAAAAAAGAAGGAGTCCCAAATGGGACTCCTAGCGAGAACCAAACTTCTCGAAAAGGATGATTCCTATGATGATGAGTAATACACCAACGACGGATACGACTGCAAAGTCAAACCAGATGATAGTTGATGTAACGGACACTCCTCGTAGGAATAGACTTGTCAAGGCATGGGTTATGTAGTGGCTTGGCATAAACTGGGATAGTACTTCAGTCACCCCACCAAGAGGCATGAATGTTCCAAAGAACATCTGTGGCATGATGAAGACGAAGCTAATTCCAGTCGCTACATCAGCAGACTTGGACATTGTTGCAGCAATCAGACCAAATCCAACAGCAACAAGGGCGAATGCAAGTGAAATTAGAAATGTAAATCCAATTCCTGCTAATCCGGTCGCTGGTCTATACCCGATTGCATATGATGTGCCAAGAACAAGTGCTACCTGGATTACTGCTACAGCCATATTAGACAGAGTTTGGCCAATCATATAGTCTGAAGATGATACAGGTGTTGTTCTCAACCTCTTCAAGAGACCTTCATCCCGCTCATAGGTCATTGATTGAGCAACTATCATAGTGAGGAAAATTGCAGCGAATGCAAAGATTCCAGGAGCCATGAAATCCCACTGGGTGTAGGTGCTTGATGCAACAAGTGCAGGACTTCCAATCTCAATTGGCAATCCAATTGCCATTGCCCCAGAACCAAAGATAGTCTTCATCAGAACCTCCTGAACTAGTGGAGGTATCGCAGATACTGCCATGAGAGATCCACTATCAACATAGAGACCCAGTGATGTATTAGTCCAAGAGCTTGGGTCATAAGGTGAACTGTAGTACGATACTATGCTATCTCCAAATCCTTCTGGAATGATGATGAATGCATCTAGATTTCCCTGGAGCAGTTCCGCCTGTCCAGTCTCGTTGTCACTATAATAGTGAACGATGAAAACATCTGATGCGGTCATATTGTCAATAAAGGAGTTACTCCATTGTGTTTGAGTTCCTGTTGTATCGAGGTTTAGAATACCAACATCAAAGCTTGTAGTTCCTCCACTTCCAATTCCACCAAATGCTATACCAAAGACGAAGGTCATGATGATTGGAAAGCCTATCAAGAGAAAGAGAACTGCTGGTTCTCTTGTGGTCTTCATAAGATCTTTCTTGGTTAGAGCAAGTATTCTTCGAATATTCATCTTTACATAACCTCCACGAGTTTCTTACCTGTTAGTTTTAGGAATACTTCTTCCAGATGCTCTGCTTGGTGTTTCTCCATCAATTCTTCGGGTGAACCAAGCTCGATTAGCTTCCCTTCGTCAATTATTGCCACCCTGTCACAGAGTTCCTCGGCTTCTTCCATGTAGTGTGTCGTAAGAATAATTGACACGCCGTTTCCTTTCAGTTCGCGAATGAAGTCCCAGACTGCTCTTCTAGACTTTGGATCCATAGCAACCGTGGGTTCATCAAGCAAAGCAATCTTTGGGTTACTTACGAGTGCCATCAGCATGCTTACTCTACGAATCATTCCACCGCTGTATTCCTTTGCTCGCCTGTTGATGTGGTCCTCCATTCCAATCTTTTCAACCATAGAATCGATACGAACTTTTAGGACATCCTTAGGAACAAGATGCATCTCTCCTATCAGTTCGATATTCTCTCTTCCAGTGAGATGAGGATAGAAGGCAGGTTCCTGAGGACACACGCCAATTATTTTACGAACACTTTCTGGATCGAATACCACATCATGTCCATCAAGAGTAGCAGAACCTCCTGTAGGTTCTAATAACGTACTAAGTACATTGACTGCTGTACTCTTTCCAGCTCCATTTGGTCCGAGAACTCCAAACAGCTCGCCCCAACCAATCTCAAGGCTGAGGTCGTCTAATGCTGTGATATCACCGAACCGTTTTGTTAGATTAATTATCTCAATTGCAGATTCAGACATTGTAAATCACTATGTATTCCTGTGAATAGAATGAATATAAGGCATGGACAATCTTTGAACCACATCGTGGTTTGCACCACAAACTGGTTAGAATCCCAGTGATTCACTGAATCTTTAAAGGGACGAAGCAATACATGGCCACCCCAAAACTGGAGGTTCGATTGATTGCGTGTTCTTATCACAGCTCCCTTCACCGATTCTGGTATAAAGAAACTACAAGATGCAGGTCTTGAGGTTAGCTATCAAAGCTGGCTGGAAACTGGTAAGCTGTACATGGGAGACTCACTGCTTCAGACAATAAGGGATGGAAACTATGAGATTGTAATTGTGGAGGGTGATGAGATAAAAGAGGAGATTATTGAACAGACTGAGTTAAAACTAATAGGATCGGTCCGAGGGTCTCCCAACAACATATCTCTTCAAGCAGCTTCAAAAAAGAACATACCAGTCATAGCAGTACCTGGTCGAAATACAATTGCAGTGGCCGAGCACACAATAGCATTGATGCTAGCTCAAGCGAGGAACATAATAGCAGCTGAAAGATCTCTCAAAAATGATTTCTTTGTGGATGACTTCAAGGACTTTGCAAATATGTACACCCGTCTCATGGGCTTTGAGATTTTTGAGAGAACTATTGGAATAATAGGACTTGGTCAGATTGGTTTTGAGGTAGCTAAACGTTTGCAAGGCTTTGGCGTGGAGATTCTCGTGTTTGATCCATATGTTGACCGCGAAAAAGTCAAAGAGGTGGGTGCAAGAATTGTTGAGCTTGATGAGCTATTGAAAAGCTCAGATATTATCTCCATTCATTGTCCACCTACTGACGAAACTCAAGGAATGCTGGGAGCCAAAGAGTTTGAGAAAATGAAGAAGTCTGCAATTCTAATTAACACTGCAAGAGCATCAATAACCGATGAACTTGCTCTTCTTGAGGCTTTGAAAAAAGGTGTGATTGCAGGTGCAGGTCTAGATGTCTTCTCCATGGAACCTGTTGACTGTGATAACGAGTTTCTTGAGCTTGACAATGTCACTGTAATGCCTCATATGGGTGGAAATACGTTCGAAACTGTTCAACGCCAATCAGAAAGTATTGTATCTGGCATCCTAGCTTTCCTTAAAGGTGAGAAACCCCCGAACATCTTGAATTCAGAAGTCTTCAGTTAGGGGAATGAATAATGGTTGTAGCCGCGATTGATGCAGGTACTACAGGCGTAAGGTGCATGATTGTCGATGCTAAAGGTGAAAGTCCAGGCATATCAAGAACATCTTGGGATTATGTCACGTCTCCTGACCTAGAAATTGCAAAGGAGTTCAACCCTTCAGAGTTCTGGAAACTTGTCTGTTCAGTTATCAAAGGCGCAATCAAACACTCTGGAATTAAGTCCTCAGATTTGAAGGCTGTTGCTACAACCAGTCAACGACACGGTCTTGTCCTACTTGACTCAAATGGGATTGAGCTGCATGGTGGTCCGAATATTGATGCTCGTGGGGCAATGACTCAGTACATCATCGATGAATCACTTGGAGTAACTTATCATGAGATCACAGGTTGTTGGCCCCCGATGATGTTTGCGCCATCTCGACTAAGTTGGTTTGAGGAGGAAGAGCCTGAACTTTATGAAAAAGTAAAGCATCTTCTTCCAATCTGTGACTGGATAACATTCAGACTGTCAGGAGTATACTCCACAGACACATCGTCAGCAAGTGCCACTGGTTTTCTTGATGTCCGGACCAACAAATGGAGTGAAGAAGTTGTTTCAGCTCTTAACACAGATTTAGATATTTTGCCAGACATTCGAAAATCATGTGAAGTCGTTGGAGAGGTGACTTCTGCTGCAGAGAAAGAATGTGGTCTACCAAAGGGTCTCCCAGTTGTTCAAGCTGGTGCCGATACACATTGCGCTCTTCTAGCGAGTGATTCTAAGGTGGGTGAAATTACAGTCATAGCAGGAAGTACAACTCCTGTGATAATGACTCTCGATAATCACTTGTGTGTTCCAGATCAAAAGATATGGACTGGGACTCATATGAAAGAAGGTCAATGGGTACTCGAAAGCAATGCAACCCTGACAGGAGCTGTTCTAGAGTGGGCTGTGAAACTTCTCTGTGAACGGTCTGAGGACCCAGTCAAATGCAGACAAAGAACATTCGAGAATCTTGATGAGTTGGTGAGTGGAATTCCCCCCGGGAGTGAAGAAACCTTTGTCACACTCGGTCCAAGCATAATGGACTGTCAGCAAATTACTGATATTAAGCAAGCACGTATGGTATTCCCTCAACCTGCTCTCCCTCAGGTCACCCCCCTAAACTCTGCTAGAATGATTCACGCTGTTCTTGAGAATGTGGCGTTTGCAATCAGAGGTAATATCGAACAACTTGAACAATACGGTAAATCAACTGGCGTGAAGGCAATTGGAGGGTTGACCCAGTCTGCAACATGGACACAACTCTTAGCCAATGTGTTGAATAGACCAGTTGATGTACCCCTTCAATCTGAGGGAAGTCTCTTGGGTGCTGCAATATGCGCAACCGTAGGAGCTGGTTATTATTCTTCAATTGATAAAGCTGTAAAGAAAATGATTCGGTGGAAACCCACTTATCAACCTGATAGACGCGCAGAGCTGTATAGCCGATACTATTCAAGATGGAATGAAGTAAGATGCGAAGGTGAATGATTTGTACGAGAAGGAAAAGAAGGATTTACTTGACGTTTGTCTAGAGATGATCAAGCATGACTTGGTCATTGGTTCATCAGGAAATGCAAGTCTTAGAGTTGGAAACCACGTTGTCATCTCCCCAAGTTCTGTTCATTATACGGAAATGACCATTGATGATGTTGTAGTCATTGACATGGATGGGAATGAGGTAGAAGGAACAAGAAATCCTAGTATCGAAAAACCAATGCATCTTGAAATCTATAAGAATCGTAGCGACGCTCTAGCTATAGTTCATACGCACAGTCTTTACGCATCAGCTATGGCTATTCTACATGAAAGTCTACCACCAATACTTGATGAATTAGTTCCTAAACTGGGTGCAGGGATACGAGTTAGCAAGTATGCAATGCCTGGCACAAAACAACTGGGGAAAAATGTTGTCGAAGTCATGGATGAAAGAAGTGCAGCATTGATAGCGAACCATGGTGCAGTATGCTGTGCAAAAACCCTGAAGGACGCTCTCTTTCTCTCCATTCTATTAGAGCGTACCTGCAAAATTTACATGACTGCAAAACAAGTGGGCAAACCAATAGAACTTCCTGAGGATGTTGTTGAGGATGAACAGGATATTTGGGAAATGATGCGCGAGTTCTAAGGGTGATGAGATGAATGGGTACATGGGTCAAATCCTTGTCGCAGACCTGTCAGAAGGAGAGATAAGCACCCTCAAGATGGATCCTGTTATTTCCAATCTTTTCCTTGGCGGAAGTGGGTTCGCATCTCGATTTCTTTACGAACATCTTGATTCCTTAGTTGACCCTCTCGGTTCCAAAAACATGCTGTTTTTCATGACTGGTCCATTAACTGGGACACTTGCTCCATGTACAGGTCGTCATGTTGTTTGTGGAAAATCACCGCTCACAAACCTTTGGGGCGAATCGCACGTTGGTGGCCATTTTGGTGCATTTCTAAAGTTCTCTGGTTTTGATGGTATTCTGATTAAAGGTCAAGCAGAAACTCCTGTGACACTACATATTGATGATGGAAAAGCCACGTTGCACTCCGCGACAGATTTGTGGGGGGAGATGACAGGACCTACGCAGAAAGCTCTGAAGGACGAGCTTGGCAGAGTCCAAGTTTGTTGTATTGGACCGGCAGGTGAAAATCTTGTCAAGTTTGCTAGCATTGTCACTGATGAGCGAGTATCTGCAAGATGTGGTCTTGGTGCAGTTATGGGGTCAAAGAAACTAAAAGCTATAGCAGTTGGTGGCAAAGCCAAGGTGCCTATTCATGCTCCTGATGAGTTCCGAAAACTTGCACAATCATCAAGGAAGACTCTTGGTGAAGCGATGTCAATGCTTAGCGATCAAGGAACGATAATGTATGTAGATATTGGTATGATGTTCAACGATATGCCAATCAAATACTTCCAAGAGATTGAGTTTGATGATGCGGAGCTCATCAATGCCAAGTCGATGGCGAAAATTCTCATAGGTCGAAGCGCATGCTACTCTTGCCCAATAGGTTGCGGAAGAAGAGTATCGGTTCCGGAGTATGAATTGGATGATGTAGGAGGTCCTGAGTTTCAGACCGTTGCAGCATTTGGTTCGAATCTATTGATATCAGACTTACGAAAAATCACACTCATGAACCATCTCTGTAATCAATATGGAATGGATACAATTAGTTGTGGGAGTACTATTGCATTCACGACTCATCTTTGTGACATTGGAAAAGCCGACTATGGGTTCACATGGGATAATCCAGATCAGGTAATTGAAAACATCCATACTATTGCTAACCGAGAAGGCATTGGCGATTTACTTGCGGAGGGATCCCTGTCAGTTGCTAGGAAACACTCGGCTGAGGATATTGTGCTTCACGTAAGAGGATTGGAGATTCCAAACCATGACCCTCGAGCGTTCTCAGGGATGGCAACTGTCTACACTATTGCTTCTAGAGGAGCTTCGCATATGGAGGGCGATATGTATAGCGTTGATATGGGTGCTGATGTCAGAAAGCTTGGCATTGTTGGAGGAGATCGACTAGAGAATGAAAAGAAAGGAGAGATTGCAGCTAGAGCTCAGGACTTCAGAGCATTCTTTGACAGTGTGATAATGTGTCATTTTGCTATTGTTCCTCCAGAAACAATCATTGAATTATTGAATATGGCAGTTGGATCTTCGTACCAATTCGATGACATTTTGAAGATAGGTGCTCGTTCTGTGACCATGAAACGACTTCTTAATCTCAAATGTGGTTTGAAAACGCTTGATGAAAAGCTACCAAAACCATTACTCACACCTCACGCTGAAAGTGTTACCGATGATTTTGTCCCTGATGTTGATGCTCAACTTGAGGAATATTATGGTTATAGAAAATGGGATAGAAAATCAGGACAACCATCTGATACAGCGCTTGAGAAACTGGGATTATCTGACATATAATACGCAATCCGACAGTTTATTCCGTCTTTCTTGATGCACGAAAAACTGGTGGTGAAAACAATCCAATCAATCAGCGTCCTATTCACACAAATCTCACTCTTCTATGGTTTCATCCTACTAGGATATCTGATTTCGCGAATGTCTAGAAAAGGAAAAATACTCAACAAGTATCTGAATTCACTGCTCATCAATCTCCTGCTACCAATTCTTATTTTCTATACCTTTCTAACATCAGCTTCGCCTTCATTTGTAGAAGTACCACTCTTTCTAATAATAGTGCTAGCTATTCATCTTCTAGGACCTGTGATTATCTATTTTAGACTCCAAAGACTAGATATTGATAACCAGACCAAAGGCTCCCTCTTCATAGGTTCCACTTTTAATAACGCACTTTTCATACCGCTTCCTCTTGTCCTCATTTTCATAGGTCCATCTGCTGTACCTTTTGTGATTATGTGCTCACTCACTCAGATGACCCTCTTAGTCACCCTTGGTTCTGCTATGGGGGCTGCTTTTGGAGGAAAAGACGCAGGTTGGAAGAAGATAGCGAAAGATGCGACTACTTTTCCCCCATTTTTAGCTATAATAGTAACCCTTGTTCTTATGGGACTTAACATAAGACTCCCAAATGATCTTGCTCTGATACTCTCCTATAATTCTCCTCTCACCACTTATCTTGCACTTGTTTCAGTTGGACTAGGAGTGGGAGTGCGGTTCTCTCTAAGGGATATTCGTACAGCACTAAATGTTGTAGTCGTACGTCAGCTAATAATACCCCTAGTCATCATCCCAATTGTCTTAATCTCAACCCTTTCACAAATACCTATTCAAGTACTCATTTTAGAATCTCTTATGCCTCCCGCCGTGTTGACTGTTGTCTATGCTTCCGGATTCAACTTGGATGTCGAAATTGCCTCAACGACGGTTACAGTTGGTACACTTCTATTATTGCCACTCATTCCGCTCATTCCCCTCATCTTGGGATAATCGTTTATTGCGCAATATGAAGGCATATATCGTTTATACGTCTATGAACATCACGCGGTGACAGTTTTGAGTAAGCGTGAATCTGATGTTTCCAGCAATCCAGAAGCAATCAAGAAATCACTCGATGACATTGTCCAGAAACTTGATCAGGATACTGATGCAAGTAAGAGCTGGGGGAATTCTGTAACCTCTAACAAAGAGGAATGGGAGAAGCTGAAAAAGCAAATCCACAGCCGTCAGAAAGCACTGAAACAACTTGTTACTGACAAAAAGGCGGGAATTATTGGTGTGGATGAGTTTAATGCCAAGTACAAGAAACTCCAAGATGAGCTAACAGATTTGGAATTCGCTGTGTACAACATGAGACTTGGAACAAAAGTTCAATAATTCGCCACTCTCACTCTGCTCGAGCACGCATTATCAGAAGTACTGACTCAATTGCTACAAGTACTCCGAGAACTCCTGATAGTGCAATCAAGCCTATGTTCACAGTATTATCTGCGCTGACTCCCGACCTTCCTTCTAAACCTGATATAAGAGCTCCAAGATTGTAATTCATCATCCAAAAGTAGTCCGCCCCTGCAAAGTAAACAGTTTTCCACCAAACAAGAGTGCCCCCATAATCTGCTTGCAACTGCTCAGCAAATTCTCCACCCGTCTGGACCTGAGCCACATCCGAGCCAATGATAAGGCTAATACTTCCATTTCGTATTGCCTCCTGAACTTCCAACAGCTTTGCTCCAGAAATTGTGATGTCTTCAACCTGAAGGACTGCCTCACTCGAAATTCCGAACGTTTCTGCAACATATGCTTCAGCAGGAGCAACCAAGACTGCATGCAACCCCGAAAAATGGTGTATCTCATCAAGAGATTGAATTGATTCCTCTAGCTCATTAATAGAATCTAAAAACTCCTCAAAGTTAGAATCCCATTCATTCGACAATGTGCTGTTAAGGGTAGTTAGTGCAAAACGAGTAGCATTTGCAATAGCCAAAGCATTCCTAGGCAATAACCAGAAACCGTGAGGATTCCCCTCATGATTATGTTCACCATCTGCTTCCTCAATTTCTCCTCCTGGCATTGGTGATAGCTCAGCACCATAATCCTCGTAATTTTCCCACGCATCAACATCATGAAATGTGATGTATGGCGTTGAGGTTAGATTAGCCAATTCTTCCTCCCAATGGAAATGTCCTGTGAAGACTAATAGATCCGCATTTTCAGCGATAGCAATGATTTCTGGTGTTACTGTGAATGAATGTGGGTTGGTTTCTTGTTCTAATAGAACTGCGGTACTAGCTTGCGAACCTCCAATCTCTTGAACAATCCCCGCAAGAGAAGTAACCGAAACAGCGATGGTATTTATCGGAGGGTCTTGTGCTCGTACTTCTAATGTCACTCCGCTCATGATTAGAGGTAGTAGAAACAAGATTAGTGGTACCAAACACGCTATCCTTCGATTCACAGCGATTTCTCCTTCACATCATCTAGCCAAATCCTTAATAATAATTTTGAAATAGTTACTAATTAATAGTCAGTTTTGAGTGTTGAAAATGCCGTTTAAACCAATTGCTGTTTCCATGACGGATTCCGATCTTAAGGAATTAGAGTTTCTTATGAAAGAGGGGGAATTTTCAAATCGTTCGGATGTGGTTCGTCATGCTGTTAAAGCACTAATGTCAGAGCATCAAAATATTGAGAGAGCAAAGGGAGTCATAACTGTTGTATTCACAGTACTCTATTACAAGAAGGGGCAAGGTCATAAAATCAATGCAGTTCAACATGAGTTTAAGGACACTATTACAGCAACTATCCACTCTCATACAAGTGATGGTAGTTGTATTGAAGTAATGATTGTGACTGCCAAAGCAGACATCGTGCGCGATTTTCTCAAGAAATTACGTGCGCAGAAGAAAGTAATGAAAGTAGAGGTCAGCTTGATTGGAGGCGATACTTGATGGCTTCCGAACCATTACTCCTAGCTCAAAACTTAGCCGTTCGATATCCTAATGGCGAGCTTGCCCTTCGTGATGTTTCCTTTCGGATTAATTCTCCGAGCTTCATGGCAATCATAGGTCCAAATGGTTCAGGAAAGTCAACTTTAGTCAAGACCTTTCTGGGACTCATAAACCCTTTCAGGGGTAGCATCAAAGTCAATGGTTTCGACTCTGTGAAAAAATCTGGAAAGATTAGGAAAATGGTCAGGTATGTACCTCAGAGAGATCAAATAGAATTGACAGTGCCTATGAAAGTGAAGGATATTGTCCTAATGGGCAGACTTCTCAAAAAGCTACCTCCACGATTTGCTTCGTCAAATGACATCAGAATTGCAAGAAACGCTCTTGAACAGGTTGACATGATTGATCTATGGGATCGTCCCTTTCCAGAACTTTCAGGTGGTCAAAGACAAAGAGTCTTAGTGGCTCGTGCTCTTGGTAGCGAGGGCTCGATTCTTGTGCTTGATGAACCATTAGCAGGCACAGATGCAGAGAGTCAAGACCTTATCGTTGAAGCTCTTGGTAGGTATCACAAGGAGAATGATGTCAGCATAATAATGGTCACACATGACCTTAATCCAATCCACACACTTGTTCAGGATGTTTTACTACTGAAAAATACAGTCATCGGGATAGGTGAACCTTGCAGTGTGATGGATCCTGAATTGATGAAAAAGCTCTATGGCCCAGCAGCTAGAATTGTAGAGTATGCGGGGCATCGGTACTGTATGACACGTGATTCAGGAATTGACCGCCATGATTGACATACTCCAATTAATCATCGAGAGCCCATTCCTCCAGAGAGCTATTCTAGCAGCAGTGCTGGTTGCCATAGTTGCAGCAGCAAGCGGAACATTCCTCGTTTTTCGTGGTCTCTCATTCATGGCTTCTGGGGTTGCACACGCAGCACTGGGCGGAACGGCTCTCGGTATCTTCTTGCAGGATTCTGGTCTTGTTCCTTGGTTTGATCCAATACTTGGAGCTCTTTTGTTCAGTATACTTGTGGCTGTCTTTACAGGATACGCAGGAGAATCAGGTATAACACAAAAAATGGAAGTCGCAGTTGGAGTTTCTTTTGCTTTATCAATGAGTCTTGCAGTCTTTCTGATGTACTACATCCCTCCTTATCGAGTTCCACAGATTTGGGGGTACTTGATCGGTGATATTCTACTTCTCAATAACATTGATGTCATTATGCTCGCAAGCACTTCAGTTCTATTAGGTTTCATCACACTCATTTTCAACAAGGAATTTGTATACGTCAGTGTTGATATGGAGGGTTCAATTGCGCATGGAATGAATGCACGTGCATACCATTACTTAATGCTAATAGTTACAGCTCTTGCTATTGCTCTTGCTACGAAGGCTGTTGGTGCTATTCTAGTCTATGCAATTATGGTTGCTCCTGCAGCAGCCTCCAATGAATTAGTGAAGTCTGTTCGCGGTGTAATTCTCTCTGTCTTTCTTATAGCCCTTGCAGCTGAACTTATTGGTATAGCGACATCGTTTGTAGTCTTTGTTTCACCAAGTGCAATTGCAGGAATTCTCGCAGCTCTATCCTACCTATTGGCTCTCCAAATCAGACGAGTGCGCGATAGGGTTCCCATTGATATATCTAGCATGGAATCTGAGGATATGACTAAAACATTCAAAGAATCAGTGTCTACCAGTCAAGAACATGAACATAATCATAGTCATTGATTTCGTCTTTGTCAATTGAGAGACGTCATTCGTCGGTATGTTTAAGAGTGATACGTAAGTCCTCGGGTTCCAAGGTCGTGTGAAGAACAGTGAGCGACGAAATCCCTGAAAGAAGTGAAGTAATACGTTCTACCGTTATTACGGTCTTTTTCACTGTGGTATTTATTGTCTTGGGACTAGCTTTTTGGGCTTGGTCTTCACCAGAGGTCATTCAAACAAGCCCTGTTGGTGCAATTAACGAATTGAACCCTGCTCTTACAGTTTTGATTGAAGTTCTAATAATGCTCATGACCTTCATCTTCCTTTCAGTAACAGTGATCAATCTACGATTAGGACTCACCAATATTCGAGCGGGTTGGACTGAGGTCATATTCCTCCTCATAGTCATCGCAATTGTCACATCAGCAATGTTTGGTCTATTCGTTGGTGCTGCAACTGTTGTTCTATCCCTTGGTTTCGTAGTTTATCTTTATCTTCTCCAAGACTGAATTCTGGCCTTAGCAAATAATACAGATGCACCAGAAGCTTTATGTGTGTAGGTCTTGGCTTCCGAGTTAGAGCCTAGTGGCAGGAAAGCCTAGGGCTGGTAGCAAAGAAGTAGTCACACCTCTCCGGAATTGTTAGATTTAATATCTTTGGAAAAGTTCTGACTTCCGTTGTGCTCTGGTTACTTCTTGGAGGTTAACACTGTGTTTGGAATCTCTGGCGCTGGTTATGATATGAGTACCAGCATATTTAGTCCGGATGGGCGAATATTTGCAGCTGAATACGCGAAGAAAGCAGTCGAACAAGGCGCTACTTCAATAGGTATTCTTGTAGAGGAAGGAATTGTTCTACTTGCTGAGAAAAAGATACAGCTCTTGCAAGAGCCCGATAGTGTGGAAAAAATCTCTAAGATAGATGAACACGTTGGTGTCGCTACATCTGGACTAATGGCTGACGCTCGAAAGCTAATAGCAGAAGCAAGAGTAAAAGCACAATCATACTGGCTAACATTTGAAGAACCAGTACCAGCAGAAGTTTTGGCTGAGCACATCTGTGACATTAAAGCACAGTTCACCCAAGGAGGTGGTGCTAGACCATACGGTGTAGCAATGATAATCGGGTCAGTTGATCATGATAGGTCACCAAAATTGTTTGTAACAGACCCTGTAGGCACATATTGGGGATTTCTAGCTTCAATAATCGGTAGGGGTGCTACAACTGCTGGCGAGTATCTTGAAAAGAGATACAATCGGAAAATGCGCTTAAATGATGCAGTTGAACTGGCAATAGGTTCACTTCGTGAATCTGGTGAGAAAAGCTTGACAGAAGATAACGTTGAGATTGCCAAGATTCCAGTGAAATCTCGGAAATTCGAGAAACTATCAAGCTCTGAGATTAAAGCCTTTCTTCAACCTACCAAGCCCAAAAAAGCATAAGAGTTGACCTACTAATGATGCGTGGAGGATCAGGCAAAAAGACAGGAGACAAATGGGTCGATCTTGATGCAGTTGTTGTTGGATTACAAAAAGGGCATCTTCGATTCGAGTTATTAGTGGACCCGAATCTTGCATTTGACTACAGACGCGGTGAAGATATTCCTCTTGAAGATATTCTGAAATCTTACGATATCTATGAGGATGCAAAACGAGGAGAACATGCAACAGACAGTCTTGTGAAAGATGCATTTGGATCTGATGAAATCTTTGACATTGCTCCAGAAATTATCAAACAAGGTGAATTTCGATTAACACATGAACAAAGAGATCAAATGGTTGAAGAGAAGACTGAATCAATAATCGATAATATATCAAAGCGTGCTATGAACCCCCAGACCGGTCATCCACATCCACCTGATAGAATTCGACAGGCTATGCAAGAAGCAAAAGTACGTGTTGATCCATTCATCAACGTGGATGAACAAATTCCGAATATTGTGAAGGCACTACGTGTAATTATTCCCATCTCGTTTGAGAGTGTGAAATTGCAGATTACATTACCCGCTTCATATTCTGGGAAAGGATACAACATGGTCGCAACCGCGGGTGTAATCAAATCCGAATCATGGGGGCAGGATGGATCATGGACAGGTCTCGTTGAGATTCCTGCACAAAGGCGACAAGAACTCTATGATGAGCTCAACAAGCTGACGAAAGGACAAATCAGAATTGAAGTCGTCAGATGAGCCTGAATGAAGAGCAAATAATGGAAAATCATAATCATTACAGAATGAGGGAATAAATCATTGGCAGTATATTTCCAGAAACGAGAAGTAGTAGTCCCCGGTCAATTACTTGCAGAGGGTAGGTATAGAGCCTCCTTTGGCACATATGGCGAGGACGGTAAGATATTCTCTTCTCTCGTGGGTTTAGCTGAATTAAGAGGCAACACAGTGAAAGTTGTTGCTCTTGAAGGTGCATACATCCCAAAAGAAGGAGATTTAGTAATTGGTATAATAACACTAGTGGCAGGCAATAATTGGAAGGTGGACATAGGTGGTCCATATGGGGCATCTCTTCACGCAAACAATGCGTTAAGAAGACCATACTCTGATGACATCTCTGAGTATATGGATATTGGAGATGTAATAGCTGCAGAAATCATCGCCTTTGACAGAAGTAGTGGTCCATTTCTCGGAATGAAGGGACGTGGACTTAGGGTACTTCAAGGCGGCATGATTTTGAATGTGAGTCCTGCTAAAATCCCACGGATAATTGGTAGAAGAGGCTCAATGATTAACATGATCAAAGACCATTTGAATATCCAAACAATGGTGGGTCAAAATGGGCGAATATGGATTCGTGCTCCCAGCACAGATGTTCTAAGGCTTGCGATTAAGGCTTTTAGAACCATTGAAGCTCAAGCTCATACATCCAAACTCACAGATCGGATAAGTGAAATGCTTGCAGAAGAGATGGCTAAAATCAAGGTCAGCAGCCAGCCTGATGAGGAAATTGACTCTAAAGAAGTCGACAATCCAGATGAAACTTCTGATAAAAATGAATCAGACGTTGAACTGGAACCTGAATCTGAGTCCGATGTCGTGACAGAAGCTATAGAAGACGAATCAGTTGAAGTCGAGGCTGAGGCTCAAGTAAATGAAGAAGAAGAAGATGACAAACAGAATGAGGAAGTGAGTGAAGAATGAGTCCTGAAACAAAGCCTGACTTTTTAATCAGTCCTGAGGGCTTAAGAGTGGATGGTCGAAGACCTGACGAAATGCGACCAATTGAGCTAAAAGTAGGGGTACTAAAACAAGCTGATGGCTCAGCATCTATCCGCCAAGGAAAGACCTACATAATTGCTGGTGTCTATGGTCCAAGAGAACTTCATCCAAGGCACCTGACTTTAAATGATCGAGCATACCTACGAGTTGAATATCGAATGGCTACATTTTCTGTACCCGACAGAAAACGACCAGCTCCCTCTCGCAGAGAGAAAGAGATCTCCATGGTGATTGCAAATGCTCTGAAACCCGCGTTATTTCTTGAGGAGTTCCCGAAAGCAGTTGTAGATGTTTTCATTCAAGTGATACAAGCTGATGGTGGTACTCGTTGTGCTGCAATCAATGCAGCTTCGCTAGCACTTGCAGATGCTGGAATTCCCATGAGAAGCCTAGTGCCTGCGGTAGCTGTTGGTAAGGCTGATGGTCAACTAATAGTGGATCTTGGTGATGAAGAAGATAAGTACGGTCAGGGTGATGTGCCAATGGCTATTATTCCTAGTACAGAGGATCTAACACTTCTACAGCAAGATGGGTCCTTCACCCGTGAAGAACTCCAAGAAGCAATGCAAATGGGAATAAACGCTTGCAAGTATCTGCATGAGTTACAAAAAGACGCTCTTCGCAGGGCGTATGTCAAGAAAACCCCTGATGATGAAGATGATGATGACGATGATGATGACGATGACTTCGATGATGATTTGGAAACAGATCTTGGTGAAGCAGAATTGATGGAGGATGAGTAGAATGGGTGATTATAGTTCTCAAACAATCAGTCACATCGACCGTGAGTTCATTTCAGACCTTCTGCGTAAGGGTGAGCGAATTGATGGTAGAGCATTCAATGAATATCGTGAGATTGAGGTTGAAGTCAATGTAGTTCCTGCAAAAGCTGAAGGATCTGCTCTTGTACGAATGGGTGATACTAGTGTGGTTGCTGGCGTGAAGGTTCTCGTTGGAGACCCCTATCCTGATTCTCCTGATGAGGGAGTTACCATGGTAACAGCTGAGATGTCACCAATTGCATCGCCTCTTTTCGAGCTTGGTCCTCCGAAGGAGGATGCTATTGAGCTTGCACGAGTTGTGGATAGAGGAGTACGAGAATCCGAGACTGTTGACGCCAAGCAGCTCAGCATAGAGGAGGGCAAGAAAGCCTACATGGTGTTTGCGGATTTATATCCAATAGAATATGATGGCAATCTAATTGATGCATCATCTATTGCTGTCAATGCAGCTTTGCTCACAACAAAGTTTCCTGAGATGAAGGTCGAAGATGGTAAGCTAGTCGAAACTGGAGAGTTACTGTCTCTTCCAATCAAGAATGTGGCTGTTGAAGTCACTGTAGCGAAAATAGATAACATCCTAATCCTCGACACAATACTGAAGGAAGAATTCGTTCAAGATTGTAGATTGACCATGGCTATTGACAGGAATAATAACTTCACAGCCATGCAAAAGGGTGGTGGAGCAGGTCCAATGTCGCTTGAGCTCATAGATCAGGCAATGGAACTAGCTTCAGAAGCAAACAAGGACCTCCACAAAGTCATTGAAGAGGCTGTAAAATCTGTTGAATAGTTGAAATGTGAATGATTTGGCTTTGGCCATAATCATCCCATTTCTATTCACCGATAGATAAGATAATAAGAGGAACTGCTGGGCGACTGTTAGGTTCCAGCAGCCTAACCACTCTTTTATCGAGAGTTAAGTAAACATTACAAGGAGTCCAAAAAAATGGCACGGACCAAGAAGGTTGGTAGCACAGGAAGATATGGATCAAGGTATGGTGCTAAGCTACGCCGGAGAACACTTGATATCGATAACCGAAGGAAGGAACCAACACGGTGTCCTGCATGTGCTACGAAAGCATTGAAGAGAAAAGCTGTTGGACTATGGGAGTGCAGTAAATGCGACTTACTCTTCGCTGGCGGTGCATATGTACCCTTTACTGATGCTGGAAAAGCTGCAAAGAGGGCTATTGCTCAAAGAGTCTCAGGTGACTTTCTTTCACTCCGAGAAGATGAAGATGTCGAAGATGTACTTGATTTCCTTCCCAATGTTGAAACAGAAGAAGTTGAAATTGACTCTGAAGATATCACTGCTGATGACAATGGAACTCTTATGGACGAAGAGTAGCTTAAGGCTGAAACATCTTGCCCAATCTGCTTATCACGACCTCTCGGAAGACATCTAATCGAGTGCGTTCTTTTTCACGTGATTTATGGACTGTACTTCCTAGAACTGAACGATTCAACCGAGGTGGAATGGGTTTAGCCGAGCTTGCTGCTCGCGTAGGGCAGTCTGGTGCCAAGGCCGCCCTAATCATATCTACTTGGAAGGGAAATCCGGGTATACTTAGTTTCACATCTACATCCGGCGAAGAACTTGTTACAATAAAGATTGAGAGTGCAAAACTCAGACGTGAGGTTAATCCGACCAAGAAACCAAGAATCTATGAGACTGCTGGAGTCTTCATAAAATCTGGAAGTCATGAAAAAACAAGAGAACTTGGAGAGGTATTATCATCATTTCTTGATATTGCATTGTTTGAAATAGCTCATCCGAAAGATGCGCAAGCAGAGGAGAATTGTTCTCTGATTTGGTTAGAAGATCAACCCTCTGGAAAGATTCTTTGGACGCATTATCATTCTACAGACAGAATCGAAATAGGTCCAAGAATCAAAGTTACATCTATCAAGAGGAACGATTAGGATGGAATCACGTATTGTTGCGGGAAAATCTGTGATTGAAATTCCAGTCGAATCGAAACAAACAGCAGAAATACTTCTTGCTGCACTCAAACCTGAAACTAAGTCGAGTCCTTCTGAAAGAGCCACAACCCAAGTATTTGTACGAGATGAAGTCTTGATTATTGAAATCGAAGCTGGCGATATAACTTCACTTCGGGCTGCAATGAACTCCTATATAGCATGGGTTTCTGCTTGTATCAAATCCATCGAACAAATCAGCTGAAACAGACCAATCAAAACGCTTAAGTCACAACTAATAAGGCGCAGTCTGAAAGGAGCTTTTTCAGAAGACAGGAGTGCACTAATCATGGCTCAGAATATTCCTCCAGAATTGGACTCTGACATTCGAAAGTTGTATAATCTAAAACGTCAACATGACGCATTTACGAATATGGTTGAAACCTATAAGGAACGAGTCAAACAGCTAAATGAAACACTTGAAAATCTAAAGAAACAGCCTGATGACACGATTACCTACAAGGCTGTGGGGCAAGTCATGTTCCGAGTTGAAAAACCAGCAATGGTTGGTGAACTCGAAACTGAGGCAAAGGGTCTTGAGAAGAGTATAAAGCAAGCAGAAACCAAGCTCGCGACTCTCACACCTGAACTCACGGAACTTGATAATAAGATTCAGCTTGAGCTGTCTAAACGTAACTTGCGTCTTCAGTGAGAAAGATGAGTCCAACAATTACTATAGGACTTCCTGTTATAACTGAGGATGTTCTAGAGCAACTTACAGAAGATTGTGAATCACAAATTAGCAAATTCATTCTGAAGAAGATTCCTGAGAAGAGTATTGATACATTATTCGTTAGCTGTACTTTGGAACTAGTGGACAATCAGCTAGACTTAGATGTCCAGATAGAGATAGACCAATTGTTCGATACAGGCCATTCCCTTGATGACCTGCTACAAGATGCAACTGATTTTGGAGTGAAGTGGCTTGAGAACCAGCTGACGGAGATGAAGAAGAAGTGAGTCTAGAATATCTCCTGAAAGAATCCAAGAAACCTCTCATTCTTGGACATCAAAACGCTGATCCCGACGCAATTTGTTCAATGATTGCGTTTGCTAGACTCTACAAGACCCTCAACCCTGATGGCAATATCCACCTTGCTGCAGATGATATCAGTCGACTATCGAATCAGGTTCTACAAATATTCTCACCTGAGATAGAGGTTTCAAAAACTGCAGACTCGAGTCATGACTTATTTGTACTGCTTGATACAAATAGTAGATTTCAACTTGGACATTCACTCAAAAACATACCCAACAATCCAAAAAAGACGATAGTTATTGATCATCATGAGCGGAATCCTGAGATTGATTTGATTGCTGAACACCAACTATTGCATGAGGAGAAGTCGTCTACATGTGAGATCATGGTAAAAATCTACTCTGACTTAGGGGTTCAGGTTGATGCTAATACAGCTAACCTGTTACTCACAGGAATGATATTTGACACACGCCGCTTCTTCTTCGCAGGTCACGAAACACTGTCTAAAGCTATCGAATTAATCGATGCAGGAGCTAATTATGATAAATGTGTGAAATCACTACTAATCAAGCCCGACAAATCTGAGAGAATAGCTCGACTAAAGGCTGCAGGGCGTGTAAAAGTACACACTGTGGGTGATTGGATTGTGGCTTTATCAAAAGTTAATGCATTTGAGGCAAGCGCATGTCGAGGATTGATTGAGCTGGGCGCTGATGTTGCTATTGTTGGTGGAAATCCATCAAAAGATGTTGTGAGACTCAGCTCACGCAGTACAAGAGAATTCTACGAAAAGACAGGAGTAAGTCTTGGTTCTGATATAATGGAGCCTATCGGTCAAATTATCGAGGGTGAAGGTGGCGGACATGCAAATGCTGCTGGAGCCAACGGAAAAACCAACCTCGAGAATGCGCTTGTCACTTCGGTAGAGCTCATTAGGAGGGTTGTTGAAAAAACCCCTCAGCTGAAGAAAGATAGTCAAACATAGGAGGAATTCTAGAGTGCCCCTGATAGAGTTCGCAGATTTTAGTTTCAAGTATCTGGGAGCAGACACTCTAGCACTTAGGAAGATAAACCTCACCATTGAAGAGGGTGAATATGTTGTTCTCACAGGTCCTAGTGGCTGTGGAAAAACAACTCTTTGTCGAGCTATCAATGGCTTGGTACCACAATTTCATCGCGGCTATATTGCTGGTAATGTCATAATTGATGGAAAAAATACCAGAGAGAGTAGTGTTGCTGAACTTGCTCCAATTGCTGGGTTAGTGTTTCAACAACCAGAGAATCAGCTTGTGACGTTGAATGTTGAGCGTGAGATTGCTTTTGGTCCCGAGAATCTTGGAGTTGAACCCAATGAAGTGCGTCGAAGAGTTGAGGAGCTCATTGAGATGTTGGATCTTGAACATCTTCGTGAGAAGCATCCTCACGAGATGTCTGGAGGAGAACAACAAAGAGTAGCAATTGCTGCAACACTTGCGCTTAAACCAAAGATACTTGTGGCTGACGAACCCACCTCAAATCTCGATCCCCAGAATGCTGAAAATATTCTTGATTTAATCGCAGAGTTAAACAAACGTGACATGACTGTGGTACTTGTTGAGCATAGATTAGACTTAGTTTCGAAAGATGCATCCCGAGTCATATTGATGGATAAAGGCTGCATTGTAGCTGATGGCGAACCTCGTGAAGTATTGACTATGGATCTTTGCCAAGAGATTGGTGTTGGAATACCTAAGGCTACTCAATTATACAAACGATTGAAGAAGCGAGGTCTATTACTCAATAAAGTACCACTTACAGGGGCAGAATTGGCAACACTTGTCCAGGAGGTCAGAAAGAGTTGATAATCCTGGAAGACGTGCATTTTGCTTATGATGGTTTATACACCGCACTTTGTGGGGTCTCTCTCCAAATCGATGATGGTGAAAGTGTAGCAATAATGGGAAGCAATGGCGCTGGAAAAACAACATTGGTGAAGCATCTCAATGGCCTGCTCCGTCCTGATAAAGGCCGTGTGATTCTAGATGGGATAGATACTAAGCACTATTCTGTAGCGGAACTAGCACGTGAAATTGGCCTCGTGATGCAAAACCCTGACCACCAACTATTCTTAGACAGTGTAGAACGTGAGGTCTTATTCAGCCTTGAGAACTTAGGATATTCAAAAGAAGAAGCTAAGACACGATGTGAACAGACACTAGCTCATCTAGGTCTAGAGGATCTCTCAGAACGGTCGCCATTCACGTTGTCTGGAGGCGAGCGAAAGCGGGTAGCTCTCGCCTCGGTTCTGGCCACCCAACCAAGAGTTCTATCTCTTGATGAACCTACAATCGGTCAAGATGCAAAACAAAAAGAAACACTCGCCAGGATGCTAAATGAGCTTAATGAGAAAGGTAAAGCAGTAATTGTCGTCACCCACGATATTGAGTTTGTTATTGAAAACTTCCCACGTACAGTTGCTATGGCAAATGGGAAAATAGTAGCTGATGGTCCCACAAACTCAGTTCTCAGTAATAATGATGTAATAGAAATGTGTTCTCTCACAAGACCTCAACTAACAGAAACTGCTAGATGCCTACATAATATGTTTCCAGAAATTCCTGAAAGGTTGACGTTAATTGATGATCTTGAAGATATTGTTGTGAAAGTCTTGGGAGGTGCCTAAACTGTCGTTTCTTGAGATCTTTCAATATACTCGTCAAGACTCTGTGGTTCACCAATTAGATCCCCGTGCAAAGCTATTCATGTCTATTGTACTTGCAGTAGTGTCACTACTGTTCTTGTCAATAATTCCACTTCTAATCATCTTCTCGTTTCTACTTCCTATCATTGTTGCTGCAAAATCACTTGGTAGATGGACTCGAAGCATGAGAGGACTATCCATTTTGCTTATCTTTATACTAATCTTCAACACTCTACTCTCTACTCAGCCTAATCCGTTCTCTCACTCAATAGCACTGACCCTTAGGCTTGTAGCTTTGATGACTTCTTTTTCAATCTTCTTTCTGACAGTTCATCCTGATGAGCTTTCACAAGCATTGATTCAGATGCGTGTTAGATTTGAGTTCGCTTTTGCGATGAGCATGGCAATGAGGTATGTTCCTACACTTGGGCAAGAAGCCTATGCAATAATGGACGCGCAGAAAGCACGAGGAGTGGAGCTTGACAAGGGAAACCTACTCAAACGGATTCGCAACATAGTACCGATTATTGTTCCATTGATAATTGTGTCAATAAGACGTGCGTTATCAATTGCAGAGAGTATGGAGTCTAGAGGGTTTGGATCAAGCGAGAAAAGGACTTACATGACTGTTTTAAAATTCAGAAAACGAGACTGGGCTGTTGTCATTGTTTCATTGTTTATACTAATCTTTGTTGTTTATGTGAGATTCTTTGTACCACTCCCAACATGGATGCTTTGGGAAATACCTTTCTAGAGGAATCAACTCTTCATAAATACTGCTTTCAAGAGAGTGATTGAATTGATCAGCACAGACAGAATATGCTCGTTAAACTCTAATGATGTAACGAAGGGGAACTATGTACTATATTGGATGCAAGCCTCTCAGAGAACTGAATTCAATCATGCTCTAGAATATGCTATTGACCAGTCTAACATATTGAGTAAACCACTCATAACTGTGTTTTGTTTGGTCGATAACTATCCTAATGCGAATATCTCACAGTATCGATTCATGCTTCAGGGTTTAAACGAGGTAAGAGAATCGTTGAAGAAGAGAGGAATTGGTTTCACAATTCATCATGGAACTCCGACAAAAATCATCCCATCACTTGGTGAAGAAGCATCCTTGATTGTGGTTGACAGAGATTATCAAAGGAGTCAGAGAAATTGGAGACTGGATGTTGCCCAATCGGTTGAGTGTCCTCTAATACAAATCGAGGCAAATGTCATTGTTCCGATTGAAACAGTATCTCAGAAAGAAGAATATTCAGCAGGAACAATTCGCCCAAAGATAAACAAGGTTCTTGAAAAGTATCTAATGCCCCTAAAAAAACGGCGAGTCAAGAAGGTCTATGAGGATATTGGTCTCGATGGTATTCAGTTCTCGGATATTGAAGAAGTACTGAAGAAACTCCGAATAAAGAATACGAAATCTCAGAACATTCGATTCAACGGTGGAACAAGCTCTGCAAGACAGATGTTGAGGAATTTCATACGTAATGACTTAGTTGTATTTGAAACGCTACGGAATGACCCTGCAACAGATCGTCTTTCAAATATGAGTCCGTATCTCCACTTTGGTCAAATATCTCCATTGGAAATAGCTCTCGAAATCCTGACATCTAATAGTCCTGGCTCAGAGAGTTATCTTGAGGAACTCATCATCCGAAGGGAGCTAAGCATGAACTTTGTTTTCTTCAACGAGAATTATGATAACATAGAATGTCTCCCAAATTGGGCAAAGGAAACCTTAGATCTTCATGCACTAGACCCACGGGAGTATACCTACGAACTTAGTGATTTAGAGAGAACAAAAACTCATGATTCTTACTGGAACGCAGCTCAGAAGGAAATGATGATGTATGGAAAGATGCATGGCTACATGCGAATGTACTGGGGTAAGAAAATAATAGAATGGAGTGACTCTCCTGAAGACGCATACAATGCTTGTGTCACCCTGAATGACAAATATGAACTTGATGGCCGCGATCCCAATGGCTACACGGGCATAGCTTGGTGTTTTGGTAAGCACGACAGAGCTTGGAAGGAACGTGAGATTTTTGGTAAGGTACGATATATGAACGCCAACGGTCTCAGAAGGAAGTTCGATATTGAAAAATATGTCAATAGAGTCATCGAATGACTCCCTAATTCATTTTGGAGCTACACGCTGAGTTAATTTATCAACTATAATGACAATAAATAGACATTATTGGTGGTGACGCTGCAGTGCCTCCTAAATTGCCTGATAGAAAGCTATACACAATAAAGGATCTCTTGAACGACTTGAAGAAGCTAGATGCTACTCCTAGCGTTCTTTATGATGTTGGGTCTGAACTTGTGTATCGAGAGTTAGATTGGTGCAAGAAAACCCTTGGTGACGACCATACTGTAACCATGAACTTGATGGCTTTGATGGAATTCATGCAATACGATTACGAGAATCAATTACTAACTGCAGAACTTTGGCGAGTAAAAGACACTCCAAAATCTGCAATCAACACATTCATGCGTGATAGACCTGAGGAATTTCTAGTTCATCCCATTGGAATCTTAAGTGAGCAAATCCAGGAGGTTCTAAAGAGAGCTGACGAATCCAGGCGTGAAGAGAAAAAACGGTATAAGAAACTCGAGAAAGCTGTGCGTGCCGAAATAAAAGCTGACAGTAAGAATCCTGACCTCTGGAATAAACTTCGACTTCTTCTATGGATTCTGGGAAAACATAACGAATCAAGTGAAGCCTTCAAAACTGCAAAGGAACTTGGATGGTCTGCAGATAGCAGCACACTAGTCGCCATTTGATTCTCAATCAGACAATCTGACAACATGTATAAACCACTTGAGTTCGCTTCCTTTAGGGGACGAATGATCATTATTAGGAAAATGAATGCGAGCACACTCAATCCGTTTATTTTCAATATCTAGCCTTGAAACTTAGAAACCGATTGGTTCAATTGGATGGAGGAAAGTTTGGAACTCTAGCGCTCTGCCCTCTGGATCTTGAGCAAAGAACTGGTATATCTGATACTTCTCATTCTCCATGGGTTGAGAAGTAGCGATATGACTTAGCATTTCGTACATTGCGTCCACATCCTCTCGTGTCGGATAGAAAAATGTGACCATCCCCTCCACATCCGGCGACTCTCGATGACAAAACCCAAGGAGAAGATTTCCATGGCTAAGAATCACACAGTCATCTTGCTCTAGCCACACATACATTCCTATATCGCTGACATAAAATTCAACTATCTCTTGGAGCATCGTTGATTTGAAAAACACAATCCCTGCCAATCGTTACACCATTGTCAATTGCAACAAAGTTCCTGATATGTTTTCGGAGATACACATTTTGTTTGTTGCGTCTCAAATCCGAAACAGGTGCTTCGGATTTCAGCTCCTTGCATAGTTTCTCCTGTATATTTCAAACCCATTGTTTTCACGTAAATAGATATTCTATCTAGGAACTATAAATAACGTCGAAAAAACCATGGAGGAACAAAGAGGTGTCGATAAGAGCAGGAAGAACTCCCAGAAGTACCTTTGCAATCCTGAGTGCGTTAATCATTGATGGACCGATGTGTCCGAAGGAACTCAGTGTCAAATTAGACATGGCACCTCGTACTGTTAGTTTCGCACTCAGACAACTATTGAGCGAGAAGATTCTGCGTAGAATTCCAAACCTGAATGATATGCGTCGTCCAAAATACTATGTGAATATGGACCAAGCGAGGAGTCTGTTGGAGAAATACAAGGGCACTTCATATTTGGCTGGTATTTCACCTATGACTTGGCGTAAAGTGATGTAGGTCACTCCTTCCTCCATTCATTATAGAGTTGAATTGCTCTCCAAATCCTATTACTTTGAGCAAATGTAAAGATCTCCAAGTCACTCATTGCTTCAGTGTTAAACTCTTGCATAGCCACATTCCGTGTTGCTTTCAAAAGCTTGAACACATACTTTTCATCCACCTGTCCTTCTGTCAAAAGCTGATGCAAAGAACTCAAGCCAAGCACTGCATTATCGATGAAGAAGGAAATTGCTAAGCCCCTCAGGAATATTGTTTCATTTCCTGACATCAGAGGATCGACCATTAGACTGATGATTTTGCATATCTTGCTGCGTGTTTCGTTTTTCTGTTCATTCACATAATTCCCAGCTACTAATTGTTCAACACGCTTCATCATGTCTGAGTGGAGCTCATCAACTAGGTCGATCATTTCAGTAATGGGTTTTGTATCTGGAATCTGAGAGCTTGGCTTCCACTCGATTAAATCACTATTCAGGGATACTGTACTTCCCGCTTCTAACACAGTATGATGTTCTTCTGTAGAATCTCCAAGTCTTGCAAGAACTGTCAGAAGGTCCTGTCCACAGCAGTTGCAAATTATTGCACCCATAACTGTTCGCTCAATTATTCTGAATGAGTCAAGTGCATGATTGGCGTTTCTTGCTCGTCGCATTCGCACACGACCATCTCTAAGAATGTGAACTTTGATTTCCTCAATATTTCCCCAAGCATATGCAAGCTCCTTACTACAACGCATGTCTTCATATCTTGACGAAACACAATCCAGAAACCAGCAAAGAATTGAAGGATCCAGAACTCCAAACTTCATTGGATCTCCAGGATTTACGCCATTGAAAATTCTCATTTCTGCCATCAGAAGGTCTGGAGAATCTGTGCAAGGCTTTGAGAGAAGAACCCCGCCTTCTGGTTGTTCTGGAGCAGGTCTTTCAGTATTTCTCGTATTTTTTGAGAGAGTTTCAAGTTCCTCCCTTTCAATATTATATCGTTCCAGACCAAGAACAGGACAGGCTGAAATTTTTACTTTGCCTACTACTGTTGATCGCGCGAAAGCTCCACAAGTTGTTAAACCACATAAACCACAATCAATCTCAGGAGTGTTCTTTCTAGCTTTGGTCCAGACACTACTCATTTTCTTGGGAAACCTCTTGCTATAATAATGCTTAGAATCTATAACTTCGCCTAAAAAAACACAATGCCTTCGGCTATTTTTCTTTGACCTATTTCGGAAGCTATCATTTCGCAAAACTACGTTCAAAACACGCGGACTATGTAGAAATCTGAACCAAGGACGTGACGCTAATAAAAAACCAAACTTTACATTGTTTATTTATCGGTGATTAAAATTGCACCCCTCGATAAGACTATCAAAAAGCGCACTTCGTGTTCTGCAGTGTTTAACAAAAAGAGGTCCTCTCCCGCCGAGAGCTATTAGTAAGGAAACAAATGTTCCACTTCGAACTGTGACTTATGCATTAGACCGCTTGGTTGGTAAAGACCTTTGTGAAAAAATTCCAAACCTAAGTGATATGCGTTGCACACTATACGTTGTTAATCAAGAAAAGGCTAGGGCAATCTTTGCCAGATATGGCTCTGTTATAATGTAGTATCTTAACGTGGAGATGATTATCTAATGCTGACCTATTCTGAGTTGAAATCGAAGTGTGAAACTGCGATGAGTAATCTCTCACTGAATGATAATGAAGAGTCAGTATCAGTGCTATATCAGAATGATTGGGTTCGAATTCTTGCTGTTCGTGACTTGGACATTTCAAAAAACTGGAGAATTGAAGTCGAGGTCTCTCTCCCCAGACAAACATATCCTGAGTCTCAAAAAAATGTGAAACATTTCATTCATAATCTCATAAAGCATCTTGAGTATCTACTTCGGCTTGATGATGAAGGGCTAAAACTAGGAGTTATGTCGCAAGACAGTTTATGGACCGCTTTTCTAGACTTTGATAATCTGCCTCAAGACAGTTTATTCAAGGCGCTCATACCTCCTTCCTAGTACTCATCTACTACCCATCCAGCGAGTCTTTTATGAAGGGAAACCTCATGAAAAAACACAGCCAATGGATGTGTTTTCATGAATCTCGATATTTCTAAATCAATGACCATCAAGCTTTCTTCTGAGCTTCCTCCTGAACCAGTGTTTGAGCCACAATATCGAAGGGCTCCGAACAGAGGGTACAATCTGAGCCCAGCTGAAACTATTGTAGCTGTCAAGAATGCACTACGCTATGTACCAGCGAATCTTCATGAAACTCTTGCACCCGAATTTCTCAAAGAACTCTTGACAAGGGGACGCATCTATGGTTATCGATATCGTCCTGCGGGTCCTATCAAAGCGAAGCCCGTTGATGACTACAAAGGTATTCTAGAGGCTCGAGCGATGCAGTTGATGATTGACAATAATCTAGATTTTGATGTTGCTCTATATCCCTACGAACTCGTGACTTATGGAGAAAGTGGGCAGGTTTGCCAGAACTGGATGCAGTATCAACTGATTAAGAAGTATCTCGAAACCATGACTGAGGAACAAACTCTTATCGTCAGCTCAGGTCATCCTGTGGGTCTATTTCCATCTCACAGGAACGCACCGCGAGCGATAACAACAAACGGTCTTATGGTGGGTATGTTCGATACGCTCGATGGATTTCATCACGCGGCTGCCATGGGTGTGGCCAATTATGGCCAAATGACCGCAGGTGGTTGGATGTATATAGGCCCTCAAGGGATTGTCCATGGCACATATATCACACTCCTGAATGCAGGAAGGATGTACCTTGGAATCCCTGAAGATGGTGATCTTAGCGGAAAGGTCTTCCTGACCTCAGGACTTGGTGGAATGAGTGGGGCACAAGCCAAGGCTGTAGAGATAGCTGGTGGTATTGGAATCATTGCTGAGGTTGACAAAAGTCGTATAGAAACAAGAAGCGACCAAGGTTGGTTAGACAAATACTCTGCAGATCTTGAAGAGATATTTGGTTGGGCTGAAGAATACCGGAACAAAGGTGAGCCTGTTTCTATTGGCTATTATGGCAATGTTGTTGAACTCTGGGAACATGTGGTGAAGAATAACATTATTGTTGAGCTTGCTTCTGACCAGACTTCATGCCATGATGTGTATGGAGGTGGGTATACACCTCAGGGGGTTTCTTTCAAGCAAGGCCGAGAACTTCTCCGAACTGACCGCGATGAGTTCAATAGACTAGTGAATGTGTCTCTTCGTAAACAGTTCGAACTTATTGAAACCATGACGAAACGGGGTACACATTTCTGGGACTATGGAAACAGCTTCATGAAGGCTGTGTTTGATGCTGGTGTCAAGAGGATCGCGAAGAATGGTGAGGACACGTCAGATGGTTTTGTCTTCCCCTCCTATGTAGAGGACATAATGGGTCCAATCTGCTTTGACTACGGTTATGGACCATTCCGATGGGTCTGTCTAAGTGGGAAATCTGAAGACCTAGCGGCAACAGACAAAATGGCAATGTCTCGTATCGATCCTAATCGTCGAGGCCAAGATCGTGATAATTACATCTGGATTCGAGATGCAGAGAAGAACGCTCTCGTGGTTGGTTCTCAAGCCCGTATTCTGTATGCGGATTCCATAGGGCGCGTGGACATAGCACTTGCCTTTAACAAGATGGTGCGGGAGAAACAAGTGGGGCCAATAATGTTGGGTCGGGACCATCACGACACAGGAGGGACTGACTCTCCCTTCAGAGAAACTGCAAACATTCGCGATGGTAGTAATGTGATGAGCGATATGGCTCATCAATGTTGGGCTGGTAATGCAGCTCGTGGAATGACACTATGTGTACTATCTAATGGCGGTGGTGTAGGCTCCGGAAAGGCAATCAATGGTGGATTTGGTCTGGTTCTAGATGGCTCTGAGCGTGTAGACAATGTTGTTCGGTCAGCTCTCGATTGGGATGTTATGAGTGGTGTTGCACGTCGTGCATGGGCACGAAATGATCATGCTATAGAAACAGCTATTGAATGGAATGAACGATTGGGACACAATGGACAGATTTCACTTCCATTCATTCCAAAGAAGGGCTTAGTAGAGGAACTGGTCGAAAAAACGCTTCATGAAACATAACAATCCAGGTCTTCAAGTTTAACGATAACTACTAAAGAGAGCTTCTATGAACCTCACCAAACAGTAACTCGTTTCTAATGGTTGCTGTGTATGTTGGGCTTTGGTGGATACAATGCCTGTCATGGTTGATGGTGAGAGTCTCACTATAGAAGATGTTGTACAAGTTGCGCGATACAAAGAGCCAGTAGTTTTACATGAATCAACAATTCCTCGAATCAAGAAGAGTCGAGCAGTGGTTGAAAATGCAGTCAAAAAGAATGATGTTGTTTATGGGGTCAATACTGGCTTTGGAGACCTCTCTGATGTATCCATCAACAAGGATGATTTAGCTCGCCTTCAAGTCAACTTAATCCGCAGTCACAGTGCAGGAGTTGGTCCTCCGTTCTCAAAAGAAGTTGTGCGGGGAATGATGCTCCTCAGAGTCAATGCACTTGCGAAAGGCTACTCTGGAGTTCGACTAGAAGTCATTGAAACCCTGATTGAGATGTTGAACAAAGACGTCACTCCCGTTGTTCCACAACAGGGTTCTGTTGGATCTAGTGGCGATTTGGCTCCTCTAGCTCACATGGCATTGGTTCTTATTGGCGAGGGTGAGGCCTTCATATCAGAGAAAATAGTTGGTGGAGGAGAAGCACTTAGTAAAGCTGGAATCAAACCTGTTGAGCTGCAAGCCAAAGAAGGAGTGGCATTGATAAATGGAACCCAACCAATGAGTGCAGTTGGTGTCATCACGGTCTATGATGCAATACGATTAATTCATGATGCAACCATTGCCTCCTCGATGAGTCTTGAAGCATTGCGTGGAACTCGGATGGCTTCGGACAAAAGGATTCACTCTCTTCGCCCACATGAAGGACAAATAGACGTAGCTTCAGCTCAAAGAAAGATCCTTCTAGATAGTGAAATCAACCAATCTCATGCTGAATGTGGAAAAGTACAAGATGCATACTCGTTAAGATGCATTCCTCAGGTATTAGGCGCATCATTGGATACAATACGGTATGTCTATAGTGTTTTAGAAACGGAAATCAACTCAGCCACTGATAACCCCCTTGTTTTTGGTGACGATGGCGCAGTGCTATCTGGAGGCAATTTTCACGGGCAGCCTGTAGCTCTAGCAATGGACTTCATTGGAATTGCGATATCTGAGATTGCTAATATCTCTGAACGTCGGATAAATCGATTAGTCAATCCAAATTTGAGCGAATTACCAGCATTTCTCACTACTGAGGGCGGTCTCGAGTCAGGGATGATGATTGCACAATATACAGCTGCAGGACTTGTTTCAGAGAACAAAGTGTTGTCCCATCCAGCAAGCGTTGATTCAATCCCTACGAGTGCAGACCAAGAGGATCATGTTAGTATGGGCACAATAGCTGCACGAAAGGCAGCAACCATCCTTGAGAACTCACAAAATGTTATTGCGATTGAGTACATGTGTGCTGCTCAAGGCATTGATTTTCTTGCTCCCCTGAGCCCATCAGCTCCCTTACAGGAGGCTCACAAGACCATAAGAAGCGCAGTCTCCAAACTGGAGGATGATAGACCGCTCTCTTCAGACATTAAGAAGATATGTGAACTCATGAAGTCTGGTGATATAATCGCCTCAGTTGAGTCAGTCACAGGCCCTCTTTATGAGAACTAGGGTCCCAGCTTTGTATGAATTACTTGTCCATTTGAAATGACAGTATGAACTAAATTGACACCGAATCTCCAAGTCAGATACTCTGGATTGGGACATTCAAGAATGAGAATATCCGCCGCTTTTCCCACCTCAATACTCCCGTGTGTTGCTCCTCTGTCTAATGCATGCGCTGCGTTAATAGTGACTGCGGAGAGGGCTTCTCTAGGCGTCATCTTCATTCTGTAACATGACAAAGCAATGGTGAAGAATAGAGACTCGTTTGCACAATTGGGATTAAAGTCAGTTGCAAGAGACACAGGCAATCCCATCTCTATCATCCTACGAGCATCTGCATAATTGGTTCCAAGACTGAATGCTGTTGCAGGCAAGAGGGTCGCAATTGTGCCTGCTTTGAGCATCGCTTCAAGACCATCATCAGCCGCCATCAACAAGTGATCAGCAGAAATAGCCCCAACTTCAGCAGCTAGAGCCGCCCCACCAAGCTGTACAATCTCATCAGCATGAATTTTGAGTTTCAATCCCTTCTCCTTTGCTGCAAGAAGAATTCTTCTTGACTGGTCAATGTCAAATACGCCTTTTTCACAAAAAACATCACAGAATTCCGCTAGATTATTTTCGACCACAGCTGGTATCATCTCATCAACGACTAAATCTACATATGCGTCGGTCTTTCCCTCAAACTCTGGAGGAACAGCATGTGCTCCTATGAAGGTTGAGACTAGATTGAGTGGTAGTTTACTCCTAAGTGAGTCCACAGCTCTTAGCATTTTAAGCTCATTCTCTGTGTCGAGTCCATATCCACTCTTTGCCTCAATTGTAGTACTTCCCAAACTCAACATACTCTCGGCATACGAGAATGAATTCTTGACTAGCTCACTTTGGCTCGCTGCTCTCGTAGATCGAAGAGTGTTCAGAATCCCACCACCTGCCTCAAGAATCTCGAGATATGACTTTCCTGCAAGCTTCATAGCAAAATCTTGCTCCCTTGACCCTCCGAATACAAGGTGTGTGTGACTGTCTATGAAACCTGGCGTTGCAAGCATTCCGGGGAATTCAATTGCTGGAAGTTTTGGTTCTTCAGTTACTTGTGAAAGAACATCTTTGGTAGAGTCAACAGCTATGATTATGCCATCTTTGATTGCAATGGCGCCGTTCTCAATCACAGAAATCTCATTCATTTGTGCTCCTGTCTTTGGAGTATCACTATGTCCTTCCAATGTAGCAACCTGTCCAATGTGTGTGAGGAGAAGGTCTGGCTTCATTTTTACCACTCTGCCTTTAGGATACAGGTTCTATGATTTGGATTTTCCAGCAATAAATCAGACGGATTAATTAGGGAGGGGCGTTCGAAACCATCAAGGCAGAACTGGAGTACTATATTATGGACTATCTGATTCTAAGCTGGCAGGATGTGTATAACCTGACTCTTCAACTATCAGAGCGAATTGTGAATAGTGGATATGTACCAGATGTCATTGTCGGGATTGCTAGAGGTGGATGGATTCCAGCGCGGATTCTCTCAGATGTACTTTATGCCAGTACTCTGCAGAATATTCGAATTGAGTACTATACTGATGTTGGGGCTAAAGGAAAGGAACCTAAAATCACACAGCCTTTGACGGAATCTATGGAGAAAAAAAACATACTTTTGGTTGATGAGGTTGCAGACACTGGCGATACATTGCAGCATGCAATTGATCATGTCAAAGCGCTCGGTGCTGCAGTTGTTCGTTCTGCAGTACTACACTACAAACCAACATCCACCATAAAGCCTGATTATTTCATGGTTGAAACTTCTAGCTGGACTGTATATCCATGGGAGAATCGAGAGTCAATTATAGCTCTAGTCAAGATCTTCAAATCTGAGAATGATTCTTTAACTATGAAGGAAATTAGAGACAAACTTGTGTTTGATGTTGGATTCGAACCAACTGTTGCTGATTATTTCATTAGCCGACTTTGATGTGAGGCCAATCCATTGCGAATTGAAAAACTTGGTAATGATGGCAATGGTAGGATTATTGGAATAGCAGAGTTTCATAATTCAACTAACCTGAAGCAGAAAGAATTGATACAAATCGCTGAATCATTATCAAGCGAAATTCTCACAGTTCAGCTTCTGAATGGACTGCTGATTGCAGATGAGATTCATCTACTCTCAGCAGCGCAGAATGCAATTAATGCACAGCAAGGAGAATACATGCTTTCACGGAGTTTAGATGTGGAAATCCTTGTTTTTGCTTCTGCACAACGACAAATAGGTAAAGCTATTGATGCCTTGGGTGTGTATGATGGTCTCGACGAAATAGCTGCTGTGGTAATCGGACTTGATGAAGGTTCTGTAGAAAAGGTCATCCACGATTTAACCAAACGAATTGGGAAGGAGATAATCCCCTCATTTCCAATTATGGAGGAACGAATCGCACTGATAAAGAATCACTATGAGATAAGCGACAAAGAAATCAATACTGTTTCAGACACAGATAGTTTAGAATCAAAGATGTTGGCTCTCTCTCGCTGTCTTGTGAGTAGAGTTTCTCTTGTAGCATTTGAAAGCTGAAT
>PJET01000059.1 GCA_002825515.1 Candidatus Thorarchaeota archaeon MP11T_1
GTACTAGAGATGCGAGAGGTCTGTAAAACCTTCTATGGAGAAGGTGAGGTAGAGATTCGGGCAAATGACAATATCAACTTCACACTCCGACGAGGTGAAATACATGCTCTTCTTGGTGAGAACGGGGCTGGTAAAAGTACGCTTGTTATGAATCTGTGTCGAAGACCCGATAGTGGTTCCGTAATTATTGAGGGGGTTGAACATGATTTAAAGACACCCCGAGATGCTATTGAAAAGGGGGTTGGAATAGCATATCAAGACCTTTCTCGCACTCTTATTGAGAGACATAGTGTTGCAGAAAATGTGCTGAGCTTGACAGAGGGTTTCTTTCTCTCTCTAGACTCAGTAGAAGAGGCGGTGAGAGAGGGGTTTCAAAAGTTTGACTTGGGTGAACTTGATCCTAAGATGCCTGTTTGGAAGTTGTCTGGAGGCGAAAAACAACGTGTTGAGATTCTGAAGGCATTAATCACAGACCCTAGAATCATCATTCTTGATGAACCCACATCTATGTTGACTCCTCCTGAAGTCGATGGTCTGTTCGCACTACTTGAATCATTGAAAGAAAATGGAAAAGGAATAGTAATCATCACTCATCACCTTGAAGAGGCAATTAGAATTAGTGATAGAATAACTGTCTTGAGAAGAGGACAAGTTGTCGAAACACTTGATGAAGACAGAGTTCAGCAGATGAAGGCCAATCCGGACAAAGGGATTCGAGAGCTCGCACGGATGATGGTTGGAAGAGATACCTTGTATGATTTGAAAAGAACTGAAGCTAAAGAAGGTCCGGTAATATTGGAAACACGAAATCTGTGTGTTGACAATGACATGGGTGTACAAGTTGTGAATGACGTCAGTCTTACTCTGAAAGGCGGAGAGATTCTGGGTCTTGCAGGTATTGCTGGCAATGGACAACGAGAGCTGCTAGAAGCTATTGTGCATATTCGTAATGTGAAGTCAGGAACTATATTATTACACACTGATGACGGCGGGGTAAACATCACAAATATGCCTGTGAGTAAGATTAGAAAACTCGGAGTATCATATATTCCTGAGAACCGGAGAAAAGCAATGATTTTGGATCTCACAGTGCGAGAGAACCTAATGATGAGCTACTACTCCGATTCGAAAGGTCTTATGATTAATCGTGAAACAATGGTCAATCTGTCAAACAAACTCATAGAGCAGTTTTCAGTTGACACTCCAAGTCCTCTAGCACCCATGAGAAGCCTATCAGGAGGCAACAAACAGAAGGTTGTAGTGGCGAGAGAGATCTCACGCAGTCCCGAACAAGGCTCAAATAAGATTCTGATTGCTGAAAATCCGACTTTCGGGCTAGATGTTGGAACCACGCAATTCGTGCGTGAAGAGCTTCTTAGACAACGCGACTTAGGAGCAGCAGTTCTTTTGGTGTCTAGTGATCTGACAGAGATTCTCACTTTATGCGACAGAGTTAGTGTAATCTACAAGGGTGGCATACTTGGAACTTTAATGGCAAAAGAGGCAACTCGCGAAAAAGTTGGACTCATGATGGGTGGATTTGTGTCAGATTCCATCTCAGTCGAGGAGGGGAACTAGTGTGAATCAGAAGTCGTTTGTGGCATATCTCCACAAGTTCAAGAATTCTCTCAAGAGCGGCTTTGGATTTCTAAAAAGTAAACTCTGGCCCTTTGAGATCTCCTTTCGGAAGAGACCCTCGAAACTTACATTTGAGGAGTCAGTTCGTATACGAATTATCTCACTACTTCTTGGACTTGCAGCGGTTGCTGTCGTATTTTTCGCTTATGGACAAAATCCGTTAGCACTCTATCTTAACATCTTCGGGGTCGCGTTTTTCACCAGGTATGGAATTATCGGAACCCTCTCCCGATTCATTCCATTATTGTTAGTTGCTTTGGGGTTAGCGATACCGTTTCGAGCAAAGATAGACAACATCGGTGCAGAGGGTCAGCTTATAGTAGGGGCTATAGCTGCCACAGGAGTGGCTTTCTCACTTCAACATTTACCCCCACTTGTTCTTATTCCACTCATGTTCTTGGCAGGATTTGTTGCAGGAGCCCTTTGGGCACTACCAATAGCACTTTTTCGAGTAAAAAGCCAATTCAAGGGTTCTGATGTAGTAATCAGCTTTCTCCTCGTATTTCCCGCACTCTATCTCGTAGAGTATCTTGTTACCGGTCCCTGGCAAGATCCAGAGGGTTGGGGGTTTCCTCAGTCGCCTCTTCTGCCTGAAGCAGCTCGAATACCTCTTTTTCCCACTACAAGAATCCACTTGACAATCATTCTAGCAGTAGCATTAGCAATACTTGTTTACCACTATCTTGTCAGAACTAGAGAAGGCATCACAGAAACTAAACTAGGCTATGAAATCAATGTGATGGGAGAAAACCCAGAGGCAGGGGAGTCAATGGGAATGAGCTTTCTCAAAGTAGCAATTATCACTGTATTACTCTCTGGTGGTTTGGCCGGTCTTGCTGGAGTGAGTGAGGTCGCAGGCAATCCAAATCTTTACCGATTGCGGATGGAGATTTCCACTGGACTTGGATTCACAGGTATTGCTGTAGCATGGCTTGGTGGGCTCAACCCTCTAGGTGTCATAGTCAGTTCACTATTCTTTGCAGCCCTTTTAGCTGGAGGTATTGAGATACAATCTGCTGGGCTCCCTTTTGGAGTCGTTAACCTGTTCAATGGAGCCATTCTGTTCTTTGTACTCGTGACAGAATTCTTCCTAAGATACACAGCTGAGGTGAAACTACGTCATGGCGATTGAACATACAGTATCTCAGATTGTGGTCGCCGCCACCTTCTTCCTGATTCCTACATTAGGTGAAATGGTTTCCGAGCGTTCCGGTGTATTGAATCTAGGTGTGGAGGGGATGGTCATATCAGGCGCGGCCGGGGCTTTTGCAGCAGCCCATATAACAGGCAACCTTCTGATTGGAGCTTTAGCTGGATCCCTAATTGGTGGAATACTGGCACTCATACATGCAATTGTGACAATCACATTCAAGCGAAATCAGGTTGTATCAGGGATATCACTGACCATTCTGGGAACAGGACTGAGTAGCATCTTGGGTCTGGGCTTAATCGGTGTTCCAATAGTACCATTTCAACCCATAGCCATTCCGGGTCTTAGTGCTATTCCCCTTATTGGCCAAATCTTCTTCAACAGAAACCTGCTTGTCTATTTCTCATACATAATGGTTCCAGTTCTCTGGATTATTCTCTTCAAGACACGTTATGGTCTAATGATACGCAGTGTTGGAGAGAACCCGATGGCAGCATATACGCAGGGTATTGATGTGGTCAAGGTCAGATACCTAAGTGTAGTATTTGGCGGCATGATGTGTGGCCTTGGTGGTGCATACCTGACTCTTGCATGGATTCCGATGTGGGTTGAAGGCATAACTACCGCAAGAGGATGGATTGTTATTGCATTAGTAGTAGTTGGATTGTGGCATCCTCTAGGAGTTTTCGTGGGGAGCTATATCTTTGGAACCTTTGAGGTCCTTCGTTATGCTTTTCAACCTCTTGGTGTACCCACAGCTTTTCTAAACATGCTACCCTATATCTCTACGATTCTTTTCCTAGTCGCCTGGGGTATCTTATTGAACTTGCAGAAAGTGAAACGAATCGTGGGTGCTCCCTCATCACTTTGTGTACCATTCGAAACGGAGTGATGCAATCCTGAGAATTATCTCCTTCCGCATGGATTGACTTCAAATTTTCCTGAGGTTATGTTCAAAGCTTCATATCCCTAGGACAATATACAAAACTGTAGCATTTTGCGATATTACAAGTGAGCATTATGGATAAGGAAAATGAACACCGCAGACGAATCATTGGTAGTATAGCATCAGTGTCTTTGTTTGTTGCTTGGATTCTCATTGATCTCTATCTGTTCCCTATGATAGGGATTTCAAGCAACTATCAACTTTACGAACTTGTTACTTACGGTTCTTGGGCTGTTATTGCTCTAGTTTGTTTCCTTCTTCTTTCTTGGGCTGGATGGTTTCCCATGCGTATTCGCGATAGCTCTTCAGATTCTACTGCTCACATTAACTAGCTTTGTTGCAAATCGCTATCACCCATAGAAATCGACTCTCCCTGTTGCTCAAGAGTATGCAGCAATTGGCGTCCGATTGTCACAATTACAAATACAGCCATCACTACTTTGATTGGAGTTATGAACGCTGCACCAATCCACAACAGAGCCAGGTCCGCTGAGGTCATTCCATAGTAAAACCACCACATTTGTCCCGGTACAAGAACAAAAACACGAAACAGGATATCTGATTCTAATGCAATGACACAACAGAATACGAGCATCATCAGTTTATACCTTTCACCTGTGTTTGACCAGTAGCCACGGATTGTAACTATGAAATAAACCACAACTACACCATATCCAACAAGAATGTCCCAAATTCCCCACCGTGGAAGTTCCCATGATACGGGGTAAATGAAATATCCAAGTAGCATTACAGAGTAGATGCCAACTACCGGCTCCCATTTCTGTTGGTACACAAAACCACCTACTGCGGCACCAACAGAAAGACCAATCATGAATAGAAACTCAATAGTGTCCCTAGGTATGATTGCATGTCCAAGAAAACTACCGAGTCCAACAGATACCGCTCCCAAGTAGGGTCCCAATAGAATTCCGATAATAGGGCTCAATAGAAATGCCCAACTGTCCCAGACTCCTGAGCTGAAACCGAATGCAGGAATGATGTCTAAAACTGCAGTCAAGGCTGCAAAGACAGCAACAAAAGCGACAATCCGACTCGAGTTTGAACTAATTGGAAGTGCCATCGTTCCGCGTCACTTTACATGGCATGATTTAAACCTCTTCGTCATACGATTGTCTAAATACTGCCAAGTAGTACCAATTCGGGACAGAAGAAAGGAGTTTGACACACATTGGGTAAAGCTAGATTCATCTTTCCATTTCTATTCTCAGCTGGAGGAATTGCAGCTGCATTGTACATTATATACCGAGTGACAACGATAGTCCCATCTTTCGAATTCTTTCCTTTCATTGAAGGATCACTCTTCACAGATATTCTCGTCATTCTTGGAGTAGCAATTCCTGTCATTGTCATCGAATATTTCATAATCGCGATACCATTAGCTGCCCTTTTCCTTCTGGGTAGTCGAATGATAAAATCAGCGACATACAATTTCAGCATCATGGACATAGGTCAGGATTTTGGAGGCTACCGGATGCTCCGCAGGAGCGTTGCACCTGCCCTCTTCAGTATCAGCTCCGCTGGGTTGGTCGTGGGTCTCATTGAGGGAATAATCATTGACGCTCTTCCGCTTCTTCCTCCCGAACAACGATATTTGATATCATTAAGTGCAACACTAATGGGCGCCCTCATAATAATGCCAATCGCCTTAGCGCTATTCATTCCTACTTGGATTCTGAATGATGCTGGTATCGTCACATATCTCAAAGAAGGACAACTGAATGTACGACAATGTCCTGATACAGAAGGCGTGGGACGCTGGTATAGCAGTATGCTTGGAGGTTACTCACTATTCGCATTTCCAATCGCTATGGTGAGTGCACACTTTGTCAGACCATTCATCATAGAGGGCATAACCCCTGAACCACAGTTGCTTCTCATCAGCAGTTTGTGGACAATTGGGATCCCTCTACTTGTGATGGCTTTCATAATGCCAGTTGTCTTCATGAATGAGGCGGCACAGAGAAGGTCCGTCGGGTTCATTCAGCGCTTTGCAAGAGGACTCGCAGCTAAGGAAGTAGAGAAGCCTGTAATTGCTAGAAAGGATGTAAAGAAAGAACCAAAGGAAGAACCACCAGAAGAACCGGCTAAAGAAGAACTGGACTACTGAGTTCGTAACTACTTGAGCAGGTTCTTATCATCGGAGAAATCTAGAAGAGTCATTGCGAAACCCTTTTACATATGTATTATAACTATAGTTAATAGATATCACGGAGGGTTTCCATGACAGAATTGATTGACGTTGAGATTAAGCAGAACACACTCGTTCATGCTACACCAGAAAAGGTCTATGACGCACTCACAACCGGTGAGGGTCTAGATGCTTGGTTCACTGTTGGATCAGAGGTTGATGCCAGACCTGGTGGAAGCATCACATTCCGCTGGAAGGACTGGGGACCAGACAAGTACACAACCGAGGCGAAAGGTCCGGTCTTAGAGGCAAAAAGGCCTGAACGGTTTGTGTTTCAGTGGAATTCAGACAACCCAACCTATGCTACTACAATAGAGATTGACTTCGAGCCAGTTGAAGAAGGAACAGTAGTGCGGCTAAGAGAGTATGGGTATCATGATACACCATCTGGAAGAGCAGCCCTGTTGGAATGTGCTGCTGGATGGGGTGAGGCGTTAACACTCATGAAATATTATGTGGAACATGGAGTGACCTATTAGAAAACACCAGTGATGCGACAAATCAACGAATCCTCATGATAAACGGCCTCGTGAATATATGCCGTTTTTTCCTTTATTTACTCCACCAACTACGTATTATGTAGCAAATCTATAGGGCACATAATCTGTCATAGTGACATCTTTTCCGAGCATCTTCAGGCCCATCACAATCTGGCCTCTGTGATATGTGAAATGATTCACAAGATGGAAATACATCTCTTCAAATGTAACCACAACCTTCTTTCCTGCTCTCTCATCCATGAACTGATCAACAGTTCTTTCTTCAATCAGATTCTGCCATTTCTTCAGATAGCTCACAATGAATTGATACAGGTCATCCTGCGTCATATTCAGAAGATCAGGTTCTTCAGGTTCCTCACTATGCCAATCGTGAAACCACTCCCATGTGTCTTGAGCAAGGTGGACATACCTCCTATGAATACTACCTGTGCCTTCCGCAAGGGGTCGAGTGAATTCATCTTCGGTGAGTGTTTCAACAATTCCCCATATTTCATCATTTGCCCAAGTCAAGTAGCTTGCTAGCTTTGGTATAAGGGTCATATTGCATCAATATATGACGCTGTTTTAAATTAAACAGTCAAAACAGAAGATTTCTATTCGATAATCCTGATTCAATTGAGAATCACCATGAAAGGTAAAGTTGTCATTGTAACAGGCAGTAATTCAGGAATTGGAAAGGAAACGGCTCTCGCCCTAGCTGAGAAGGGAGCTACTGTAGTTACTGTTGTCCGGAACCGTGAGATGGGTCAACAGGCATGTGAATCCATAGTTGCAGGAACAGGAAATGACTCTGTAGACATGATGCTCTGCGATTTATCATCAATGAGTACAATCAGGAAGTTCGCTGAGGAATTCAAGGGCAAGTATGACCGACTTGATGTCTTAATCAACAACGCAGGTGCGGTCTTTAGCAAGAGACAGGTGACAAGTGAGGGGTTTGAACATACACTTGCAGTAAACTATCTTGCTCCATTTCTTCTAACGCATGAACTACTTCCACTCCTTAAGAAAAGTGCACCCTCTAGAGTGATTAACCTCTCATCTGGTTTGGCTACCAGATCCGAGTTGAATTTAGACGACCTACAGAGCGAGTCTGGTTACAAATCCCAGAAGGTATATGGTAGTGCCAAGCTCATGATTGAGATGTTCACTTATGAGATGGCTCGACGACTCGAGGGCACTGGCGTTTCAGTGAATGCGGTTCGTCCTGGTTTTGTCGCAACTAATCTTGGTCGTAGTAGTGGTAGCCTCAGCTCTAGAATCATGTTTGGTATGATGAAGCCCTTTCAACTCAGCCCAAAGGAAGGCGCAGAAACCTCGGTCTATGTAGCAAGCTCTTCCGAAGTAGAGGGACTGACAGGTAAATGCTTCAGAAAATGTGAGGTAACCACCACCTCTGAAATTTCGTATGATGTTGAGAAACAGAAACTGCTCTGGAACAAGACAGTTGAGCTACTAGGACTCTAGGGATTGACCGAACGATTTCTTGAAATTCTCGGACTTCTCATAGAAACCATACTTCTTCCAAGCCGCCATGGCTGAGTCATATGTTTCCCTAGCCATTCTAAGATACTTCTCATTGGCTAGCCTTTTCCAAGCATTCGATAAGAGGTCCATTAGAGGAACAGACATCATTGCAAGCTCGTAGTCGAATTTTCTGGGATCCTGTACTACGACTCTGTTCAAGTCAACAACCCTGTCCACAATTCTCTTCAAATCAGCCTCATCCACTGTTTCTGCAATCAAGGATGCATGATAACTTGCAGACATTGCGTCATCCCTGATTACTTCACCAAATGATAGGAACCACTCCTGTACATCCAATGCGATGTCAACGCCCTGCTTGAGAACTCTTGTACGAATCTCGCCTTGGAGCAATCTTGATGCCAGCGCGGTCAGTGAAGTGTTTGTGTTACACAAGTATGTGGCATAAGTGGTTGGACGAGTAATCTGGGTTGCATCAATTGTGTTAATGTCAAGAAGCTGCATGGCTGCATATAGCAATCGAATCTCAGCATCTGGTAACTTCCCCGCCCTTGTGAGTACAGGGGATATGGAATTTGTCACAACAAATAGTGAGAATCGAACACGAGCCTTTGGCCACTCTTCAACCAGAACTTCGTAGATATCACCTAAGAAATCTATTGTTCGCTGAATATGGAGGAATCTTGCATCACCAGTGGATAAGAAATAGTACTCTGCATGAGCAACACCCACACTCTGGAAGACACTATCAAGAGTATACGCAAACAGAGGGATGTCCGTCAGCATCAGCTCTCTGAAATAATCTCGATATAACATCAGAACCTCTTCGAGGAAGCCTTTACGCTCACCTATTGATAACACAGGCGACTCGGTCAAAGCTGTCAAAACAGCAATATAGTTCTGCAACTTCAATGAAGCTGTAATCCCAATCTCAATGCCCTTCCCCTCTTTCTGGAGTTCCCACATTAATTCTTCATTCGTGACCCATGTAATACTCCCTAAGATACTGGAGATCTGAGCCTTGTATAGACCAAGTTCATCTTTGAATCCGTCATAGCTTGTTATGGAGTATAGCTTATTGAAGATGTTATTCCGTTCTTGAATTGACTTAATGAACGAACAATACACTTCTGATTTTCCACTATATAGCTTTACCAAATTATCAGCAAACTCTGTGTAGTCTGCTACTCGAACATCCAAGAAGAGGAAACCGAGCATGAGGTTCTCATCATCCTCAATGAACTCAAAATAGTTCATTGAATCCCTGAAAACACGAACATAGTCTGCAGGGATGACCTCACCAGCCACAGATCCCACAAGAATCTTGGCAAGATCAGTGAAAGCATGACTATCCGGCAGCTTTGATGTAATAACTCTTAACTCTGCGAGAGTTGGGGGAATTGCTTTCGTCATGGAATGTGCCAAGGCCCCCATCTTTATACTGAATATTCCTGCAACTGGTCCTTCATGTCCTATTGCGATTGCACAGGCTTTATCGAACTCCCCCCTCATAGCGTGGGCTAAGGCATCAGATAATAATCCTCTAGACTCCTCCTTGAATTGGTTCCATCTCTTTTCAGGCTCAGGTCTGGTTAGAAGGTCATCGACTTCCTGAATTACATTAGCAAATCGACTCTCATTTTTCATCACTTCATAGATTGGGTTCCAAACATTAGCGAGTGCCTCAGGAAAGGAGGTTTCAATGTGGTTTCTAACGTAGGGCTCAAGAATTTGGTCGATGATGTTCATCTGCTCATCGTTAACAGACCCGTCAGCAATCTGAATCTTGGACTCATCTATTTTCTCAGCGATTATACGTAGAAGGCTGTCCATATAGTCCTCAGCCTTACTCACCAGAGCTACCACAGTGAAACCCTTGTTCGTTTCTGTGACAATCAATGTGTTGTCTTTGAATGCCAATCTCCTGACTTCGCCACTCCCAGTTATGTTACTCAGCGCTTTGGTAGCTTCAATCAATGGCCCTAGAATGGGCTCTCCTTCCGCCTCCATTGAGCTCTTAAACCTGATAGGTACTCCGCCTACAGTCAGAACACCCATCAGTCTAATCATTTCAGATTCACTACCTATTCGAGAAACCTGATTCTCATTACATCCAACGAAAAAAGCCTTCTTGATACGGATTATTCTCCAAGTTCCGATAGTGTACCGTCGTTTATTTTTTGTAAATTCCTTTAGATAAATACGGGATTCTTAAATATCGCATTCTTCGTCGAGGTGCACTACCAAGATACAGGCGATAGCAATGTGTGAATGGTGTCTAAAACACGGTGATGGCGGCAAGTGGTATGAAAATGCTAGACTATACAAAGATGAACTAGCTGATGAATACAATGCCAGAGAATACCTAGAAGAACAATGGAAGAACATGGAAACCCTCTTCATCCGAAAGATAATGGGATTCAACTCAATTGGCCTTGGATATAAGATGCAGATGCCCATCATCGGTCGTTTAATCAGAACGGTTGTAGAAGGTCAAATTCACAGTGAGAAGAAGGGCAGAAATCCAGTCAGAGCAGATGGCCACTTTGGTCAAGTTATCCCTCTAGAGGACGCCCAACACATCATGGGAAATCTTGCTGCTGAACCCATTATCAAGAATTACTGTGTCTGTAGATATATGCAGAGAGGGATAAAGGACGCAGTCTGTATCAACTTTGGTCAACTTTCAGAGGTGATAGAGAAACACACAAGATACATCCCCGAGGGTGTGAAATACAGACTTGATCGTGAGGAAGCAATTCAGGCCTTACAGGAACAGAACGAGAAAGGGTATGTAGCTTCTGTTTGGTTCCAACCAGTTCCATATATCAACGCAATTTGCTCATGCGAAACACCAGAGTGTGGTGGACTACGCCTTAGAAATGACTTTGATCTAAAGACAGTCTACAAAGGCGAGTATGTTATTGATATCAATATTGACAATTGCCAAGGATGCAAATCTTGCGTCCGTATGTGTCAGTTTAATGCACTCCGGTATCTGCCATCTGTAAAACGTGTCATAGTAGACTTGAACAAATGCTTTGGATGCGGCGTCTGTAGGCATGCATGCAAACATGATGCACTGAATCTCATACCAAG
>PJET01000155.1 GCA_002825515.1 Candidatus Thorarchaeota archaeon MP11T_1
GTTACACTCTCTTATGCACTTCACAAGCTCATCTGGTGTCGAAACTTTCTCTACAAAACCTCCCTCTATTAGTGGAGCCATGATTTCAATACCTGGCGCATCTATAAGATAGGTATGCAGGCCAAAGACGAGGCCTTCATAAAGTGCAGTTGAGCAAACTCCAACTTGTATAACTGATTCTGCAAATAAATCATGTAATCTAACATCCAGATTGTCAATAACAACGACATCACTAGTAACTAACTCAGGATAGTTCTTTTTCCAGCCCACTCTTTCCAAGGGATGCAATTTGTACACTATTCTATAATCTATCTCAGGTGATTTACTTAAAGCCACAGCAAACTCAGAAATTCTATCACCGCTTAATCCTTGAGAGATGAAAAGAATTTGCTTCTTTTTTATGTCCATTGAATAGGATGACCTTTTCATCTCGATATACGGAAAGCCAGTACTTACAACGTGCTTCTTAGATATTGGATATTCTACAATCGATTTCCAATGATCTCCCCATGATAAAAGATAATCAGCAAATGTTTCTTTCTTTCTGGATATACCAGAATAAGAATATGCTACATGAAATGGATTGATAATACCATGCTGTAACTCCACAGTTTTTATCCCAAGTGACTTGGAAACCTCGATTAAATCCTCCCATTGATATCCTTGTGCGAGCATAACTACTTTGGGTTTTATGCGTTTCAGCATTCTTCTATAAAGTGGTAGTCTAGCTTTTCTATCTTCTAACAAACGTCGTGTTCGAGATAATACATCTATATCAATCCCAAATCTGCGTCTTATTTCGCTTCGTATATTATTGAGACGCCTAATTTCTTCTTCATTGAGATGTACTTTGGCAAATCCCATGATCGTCATTAAATAGGTGATTAGCTCAATCGCATCAAAATACCGTAGATCTCGAGTCTTTGCTGGCTTGTGATGAATGTTATTAAAATGAGCCTCAATTGACACTGGGGGGACACTAAGACTGTTGATGATAGGGTCAGTATAGATATCCCACCAAAATCCATCATTCTCAAGTATTCTTCGAGGACTGCATATGAAAAGAAGCGAGGATTTAGGCGCTAATAAGGGATTACGATGGAAATAGACTATCGAAGGTATGAGACGTCTTAATCTCGCAAATCCTGTTCGCATATCAGGTTGTATTTGACTGCTACTTGTCGGTGGAATGGTTATAGCTGTGTAGATCTGAAATCTTATCCTTTCCCAAAACTTTACCCCACAGATTTCCATTTCGAACAGATTTAGATCATTTTCCATTTGCAGAAACTGATTGTATTCATCCGACCAAGTCATAGTTCTTACATCATAGCTAATTGTTGAGAGTGCAGTCCTCAATCGGTTAGTAAACCTTTTGCCAAAGATTTCGTTTCAGACTAGTTCTAGTGTCTTAAGAAACAGAGCCATGTTTAAGGCACTAGATTTGGGTTTATTTTCAAGAAGTGAAAGTGTGTTTATTCCAGCATCAGTAAACCAATCACGTGCCATTAACATATCTGGTCTTATTGCATCCATATAGCTCTGATTTTGAACGTAAGGAGTGATCGTACCACCCCAACCTATCTTCTCGCCCCAATTCTCACCTCGACTAGCGAGCTCTTCAGGAAAAACAAACGATTGTCTCATCAATTTCCTTACGGGTGCCTTGTTGATTTTTGCCTCAGGATTATAATCGAGACATTTTCTCATCAAAGGTTTGTATAGATATGGGAAGACAATCTCTAATCCATTGGTTTTTGCTGGACGTCCAATCAAATTGCCAACAAAGTACACTAAGGCATTCAGGAGATAATTATGCATCGTATTCCAGAGAGTCCTTGTCTTAAGTCGTTCTTCATAGAGCTTGTCAAAGTCCACGTTACTACCTTGAACCATGGTTGTGCTATTGAGTGGGGAAGTATAAGCCATAAACCAAGCTTTGTCACTCCCATACCTTCTCGCAATCGCTGCACCCAATCGACCCTTTGCTAACATAGACATCCGTGGAAGTAGATGGATGCGAGAGCGTTCATAATACCCTCTGTGGAATGAATAGCCTCCAAATAGTTCATCAAGACCTAATGCGTTGACTGCGACCTCAATCCCATCTGAAGCCATTTGATGAAAGACCATATACACCGGTGTTGTACTGAACGAAATGGTCTTAGTCTTGGAGAGTGCATCATCCAAAAAGGGGACTTGTTTGTCAGGTGAAACATCCACTACTTTGAGGGGAGTTGCAGTAAACTCAGCAGCCATTTTCGCGTACTGAAGCTCGGAAGTTGGTGGATAGTGCCAGTCACTGTGGTATGCAACAACATCTGCGTCAGGATAGGTCGTTTTTAATAGATATAGAATAAGACTTGAATCAACACCACCTGAAAGAGCTAGCCCGATTTTTGAGTCTTTGAAATCACCGATGGTATCTACTACCATTGTCATCAAGAGAGACTTTAGCTCTTCAAGTTGGGTGTCGCTCAATGTCAGACTCTCTGAAATTGAATCGTCTTTTGGCCATTCAATCTCTGGTGTGACATGGATATTATCAAAGACTGTTTTTCCGAATAACTCTCCGCCATATTGAAGAACAATCTCCAATGCATCTCTATTGACTTTGACCATGATACTCAAAGACCTTCTTTTCTATTCAGTATCTTTGTGTTCTTCTTATCCTTTTCTTTCAACAAACTACACTCTAGAATTCCATGAAGGGCATTCCCTATTTTCTGAGGATTTTTCGTGCAAAGTTCAGGAGTTTTTGAGATCTCATATCAGTTCCAAATTCATCATGACTACGAATTGGCAAGGACATATATTCCTCAAACTGCTGCTCAGTCATATTGAGGCCTTTGAGGAAGATCTGCTTCTCTCTCTCAGCTACAACAGGAGAGAATGGAGGGTTTTGAAGTATCTTTAGGACCTCTTCTCTCGTCTTCTGGCCTGAGCAAATCATAGGTGACAGGTATGCTAGACGAACATCAAAACCAAACCGTTTTGGAAAGATGTACGCTTCAACGAATCGTGTGAAAATATTTTCTTGATGCTTGCCCCCATAATCGACAAATCCCCATTCATCAACAAGAGTCTTGATGGCATGATATCTATTATACTCGATATGATTGAGAAGTCTATATGACTTGATACCACCTCTTGTAAGTCGCCAAGTCTTTGTGATTACTCCCATGAATTTCGAATTCTTAAGAGGGATTGTGCCATATTTCTTATGGATTGATTTGATGTTCTTGTCATCATGCTGTGTATACACCCATGCCTCTGGAAGAATACCCTCTGTAGCCCAGTTGCCTCCTGAGAGAATCGTCTTTATCCCATGTTTATCCATGACCTCATGCAGAGCGGCTACAATGAAGTGATCTGTTGGTGCTTCAAGACCTTGAACGCCTGCCTTGAAGTACGCATGAATAATATCAGTAAATTCCGTTTGGTCCAAGTTGAACTGCTCAAAATCAAATCCTGTTTTGCTTCGGATTATCTGGACATTTTTATCTGCAGCCTCAGTGTTCCACCCATCATAGACATGAAGTAACAAAACGTTGAGATTGTGCTTATGAGCAAGATAGGCTACCATAGAACTATCGATGCCACCACTGATGCCAACAATTGCATCATATTTCCCAGTTTTACGAGCTCTTATTTCTTGTACTACTTTATCAATGGGTCTTCGATCAATTTTCGTATCCCATACTTCGAACCAATTCGTGCAATGATTACAGATTCCATTCTCGTCAAATGTGATGTTTGGATCAGTTGTATCCATCACACACCGGTTACATCTTTGATAATCATCTGATGTCATTTTCCCATCTCTAGGTTTTATTGATATAGCTTGAACCGCCTGTACGAACTTTGAAGTCCTTTTATTCTCTTTGCATGAAGGTTTTCAAACTTGTATGTTCGGATGACATGTTTTTAGATTTACAATCAAATACTAAATATCTCATAGAATATATGATACATTTCTATTCCTTACCAAGGAGTCTTCGTATCCAGCCATCAGTCTTGTACTCATCATGTTCTTTTATTGGAAGATTCATTATTTTTTCAAATTCTTTTCCAGACCAACCAAATTTCTTTAGAACATATTCTGTGTCTCGTTTCAATTCCTTCTCATCATAGAGTGATTCCTGTAACGCACTCAATGCTTCAGTTCGATCAATCTGCCCAGATAGTATTAAGGTGGACAAATGGGCTTTTCGTTTATCAATATTGAATTTCGTTGGTAGAATGTAGGACTGATAGAATTTGGTGAAAATGGACTCGTGATGCTTCCCCCCATAGTCCTCCCATCCAAGATTTTCAATTAGAAATCTTTTCGCTTCTTCACGGTTATAGTCGATATAATTTAGAAATTGAACTGTCTGGATGCCCTTGACTTTTCGGAGATAAATCAGCTTTAAGAAACCAAGCATAGGATAGGTCTTTAGCTTTTTAGTTCCGAATTTTTTGTGTATGTCCTTTAGATTAGCTAAGTCATTTTTTATCCAGACCCAACTTCTAGGCATGATGCCTTCTGTCGCATAATTCGTACCACCAAGTATGTATTTTACTCCTCTCTTGGCACATAGATTACGGATCATAGCCATTATCGCATGATCTGATGCAACCTCAATATCAACTACTGACGCCTTGAAGTAAGCCATCTGTAAATCCTTAAACTCCTCCCAATCTATCACATGTGTGTAAAGGTCGACATCTAGTTTGTTCAAAACACGTTCTATATTGGTGACTGCCAGTTTAGAATCCCAGCCATTATCCAAATGAACTGCTAATGGTCTTAGATCAAGCTCAGTTGCTTTATAGATCATGAATGTACTGTCAACTCCCCCTGAGATGCCCGCAATACAGTCATATGGCTTACCTTTTCCTTTCTCCTTTATCTCTCCAACTATTTGCTTCAATCTCTTCAGTCTTTCATCTTCAGGCAAAATGTATTGGTTCATTCGTGAGAGATAATTCGTGCAATGATTGCATATTCCATCCTTATCGAATATGATTTTGGGATCTGTCGTGTCCATTACACAGCGCGTACACATCTGATATTCCCTATTCATTGTACTTTCCTCTGAGTTAGGACAGATACTGCCTCAACTGATCCTGAGTCGGATAATTGATTAAAACAGCTCTATGTGGTCCATGAAAGACAAACATACTTCCAGCAGACACTGCTGATGCGCCTCCATTAACAATTGCCTCTTTAAAATGCTCAAGATTTCCAGCTCCCCCGCACGCGACTACTGGTATGTTCACCACAGATGTTACAGACTTAATCAATCCTATATCGTATCCTTTCATCGTGCCATCATAGTCTATAGAATTAAGGAATATCTCTCCTGCACCTGCTGATTCAACCATTTTGGCGAATTCAGTTGGATTATATCCTGTATTTACTGTTCCAGAATGAGTGAAGACGCGAATCCCTCCAATTCTAGTACGTTTCACATCGATAGAAACAACAACACTTTGACTCCCAAATCGATTTGCCGCTTTTCCAATGAGTTCCAAGTCAGTAGCTGTTGAATTGAAAATTATCTTTTCTGAACCCATTTTGAGAATTTTACTAGCAGTATCAATACTATGAACTCCTCCTCCATATGCAAACGGCATGAAGCATTCAGTAGCGATATTATGAATCAGATCCATCTGTGGTGTTCTATTCTCAAGTGTAGCAGTTATATCCAAAAAGACTAATTCATCCACTTCCTTATCGTTAAAGATTCTGACTGCATTAATCGGGTCTCCAATGTATGTTGGATTCTTGAACTTGATAGTTTTCACGAGACCTTGACCGCGAAGTAGCAGGCATGGGATTACTCTCGTTCGAAGCATTAACACAACTCCACAAAATTCCCTAGCAACTTCATACCAAACTTGTGACTTTTCTCTGGATGAAATTGTACTCCGTATATGTTGTCGCTCACTATTGAAGATGTAAAGGAAATCCCATATTCGGTTGTTGATAGAATATTTCCATCACTGGTACATTTGACATGATATGAATGTACAAAATAGAATCGTGGATCCTCGTACATTCCCTCAAAAAGACAAGAATCTTGCTCGATACGAATAGTGTTCCATCCCATGTGCGGGACTCTTAAATTCTGTTCAGCATCAAACCGAAAACGGATCGTGTTTGCTTCTATCCAATTAAGCCCTTCAAGTACTCCTTCTTCACTCTTTTTAGACAGTATTTGCATACCTAAACAAATTCCAAGAATTGGCACACGTTCTTCTAAGACCAGATTGTTCAAGACTGGTATCATTTTTTGATTTTGCAAATTAGTCATGGCCAAATCAAATGAACCAACACCTGGAAGGATTAGTTTCTCAGCACTCTTAATTCTCTCCAAGTTTGAGGTCATTTCTGCTTTGTAACCCATTCTTGCAAGCATGTTCAAGATAGATCCCAGATTTCCCATACCAAAATCAATTATTGCAATCATAGGAATGGTCAGACCTTTACAATTGTTAGTAATTCTATAGGGTGGTAGATACAGTACTAATAAACAGATTTGTAGAACAGATGCATTCTTACCCACAGGATTCAAAACTCTCTACCTGCATGTTTACTTATTTGGCGCCAAAGAGGTACTCTCTATGCTTGATATACGCAAAAGCAAGCCCCATTTCTTACCGAGAATGGTATCTAGGTATTACACACGTCATTTGTAGCTATTTTCTGGGTTTGACCTATGTTTTATATGAAGGTGTTGTCTATTCTCCAGTGGAAGTTGAGGTTGGTTGATACACCGTCTCAATCCAGTAGCAGCGAGTTGAGGTAATTTGAGCCAGAGCAAAACAAAGAGGCCAAAACCCAAACCAATTCTGGTTCGTGGTCTAGGTCTGTCTATTAGAATCTTTAGAATGAGCAATATGAAACTATCTCCAAACCAGCTAGTAGCTAAAATGAAAGAAGTTGTCTATGTGCCAACTTCTGGAAAAGCCAAGAAGCTAGGAGCTGGTTTCAATAACGTAACGCTTGATGGGAAGACTGTCACTGCAGATTTCATGGCAGATTTTCGTGTTCTTGTTCGGTCTCATGGAACAGAAGGTTTCTCTACGACACCCTACTACTCTGTTGATAATGGATCAGTACTTGTAAAGTTTGATCGGAAGACTATGGAAGTAAGGGGGTCTGAGAGAGTTGCCAATCGGATACGAAGAATATTGATTGAACAATCTGGAGCTGCAATGGAACCACTCAATCTAAACGGTGGTGCAAAGAAACTCTACGACATTGCAACTGATGTGGACGCGGTACTTGTGACTGGTGTAGAAAAGGGAAATCTCACGCAAGCTGAATTCAAGGGTGGCGGCCTCCAGAGTGAAGAGGAGGTCGGTATGTATACCCGCAGGTACAAAGGTTCAATTGCTAGATTCAGAGGTATATTTGAATATCCGAGTCCACGTACATCGTTAAAGACATCAGTTAATGGACCAGCCGGCTCTGTCATGATTTGGACAAGTGACGAAATAAGTGAAAGAAATGTTCGTTGGATTGTCAAGATGATGGAAGACTCAGCTCCACCTTGATAGAGATAGTTGGCTCAAACTTAGTGCAGAGGTATGGGCCTACAAGCCCATCCCTTCATTTACTTCCAGATAGTATCACATCCATTCCTTTGCTTCTCTCTTTACAGCAATAATGGTTCGAGTGCTATCGATATACCATCTCGTTTTATCTCTAAAGATTGGCCAGAACTCAAAGAATGTCTGTGGGTCCTCCGTTTCCAGTAAAAGGAACCCGCTCCAATCAGAACCCCATGCATACTTGTAATCGCCAATGATTTTGAGGTGCTTAGGCCAACTTCCACCTGAAAACTCCTCCCAGAATTCCTTCGCTTGACCTGCTTGTTCAGGAGTCATCATTTGAAACCGATAGAATACCATGAATGCGTAGGTCATCCAAACCACAATAGACAGAAAGATGCTAGCTAATTAAAAACATTAGGACTGCTCTCTTTTTTGTATCACGTTTTCGTTTTTCCTTCGATGGATTAAAAAGACGAAGTATGGACTTTTTTATCGAGGGACATGCCTCCGGTTTCAGATGATATCCTTAGACGAGATTTTCAACATGGCAAGGTAGCCTATGGTTTTCAGTGGAATACAACACATCACAAACACTTGGGGCATAAAGAGGGGGACTTAGCATCACTCTGGGCTCATCTAAACTCAATCCTTTCTGGTAATGTACCTGCAAATCCTTTCATGGATCCATTTTATACTCGAGCATCCCGCTTACGTTTTTCAGAGATGTCAAAACCAGAGAAGATTGGACTTCGAAAGAAGCTCAAGCGTACAGGTGCTATTTCATCTAACATTGATGATGATTTGGTGAATTTACTCAGAGATTACCACCGGTCAAGAAATGAGTTAAGTTATTGCGCAGACCACAGTATCCTGAAAGAGTTCATAATAAACGACCCTAACACTATAGCAATTGAGGTTCCTGTTTGGTCTGACCGCTATAAATTAACAGGTCATGTTGATTTGATTCGCTACAATGATGGCTTCATTCAAGTATGTGACTACAAACCAGGTCCTCTTGATCAAACTAAGAGTCGTTTCATGGAGTCAATTCCACAGGTTTCAGCTTATGGGGAAATGTTAGCCCATCATCTTGCAAATACCCTACGGTCTGCATTTGAAGCCCCTCTCCTACCAGCTATTAAATGTTGTATATTTGACACACATTCCTGTTGGCACTTTGGATCTGAAATGTTTGTACAACTTGAAACAATGGGAAAAATCTCAGGTCTCTAATACTTAGAATTCTTTAAAATCGTCATTCTTACTTCTTCTTCAACTGAAGGTGCTTCAGAGGCAATTCCACTCCATTTCAGATGAATTGTTGGGCGTTCTGAAACAAGTCCTTCACGAATTCTTGAGAAATAGTTCTCTGACATCGTTCCAAAATTGCCAAGGGCTGGGTCCACTGGAATCCATCCATTTCTCTCGAGAAACATTTCACACCAAGCATGAGGTTCTGGTTCTGGGCCATTTCTGTAGTAATGACCGACAATTCTACGAGCTGGAATTCTCACAGCTCGTAACAAAGCAATGAACAAGTCTGCATGTTCATCGCAGTCCCCCTCTTTTTCTCTGACTGCTCGAGCAGCTCCAATACGTTCATCAAGATGAGTTTTAAGCCTCATACTATCGCGTACCATTTGAAAGACAAGTCTAGCATACGACTCATCATCTCCAGTTCGCTCAGCAGCTTTTTGAGATAATTCTTGGACTAGTGGGTCTTCAATCTCCCAGTACTTCTGCATAGAACAGTATATGCCTCTGGTTTTTGCAACACGCTCTTCAGTGGTTGTTTGAGGTTCCATTAACCAATCTCGTGTGATTGTATCAATTCGTAGCTCGACTGTTGGTGAGAAACTTTCTCCCGGATTCAATTCAGGTATCTTGATTACTGCAACCATATTCTTCTCTGCTTTTTCTGTGACTCTAGCTGGTGGAAAGACATCAATCATCTCTACAAATTGATTTTCTATATCTGTAAAGAGATGCCAGATCATCATTCCTCGTCTCAGCTTTGAAGAACCACGATTATGCACATTAGCTTGCATCTCAATCTTAAGGCGCATGGTGACTTCACAGGCTCCAACGATGGTTCAGGCTTAACTCGAATAGATTTATGTATTATCTGGCTCACTAACCATCAGTATTCTCCGAATATGAGAAACGTGAGGTCTTCGCATGGCAAAAGAACCTGATAAAAAACCTACTGGGGATAAAGGTGTCGTAGACGAGCTTCTAACAGAGCTTGGTGTGGACAACGAGATGCGGCAAGAGCTCATAGATTCTGGTCGCATGACCAGTGATGTGATGAGAGTCGAATCTGCAGATCAGGTTCGTCGAAGAATGGAGATTGATAAGAGCATTGAGAAGTTGCAAGATAGCATCGGTCTTCTTGAACGGAAGATCATGACAGTCGATAGCTCAATCGATCGCATTGAGAGAGACCTTGTCCCTGTTGTTCTATCATTCTTAGTGGGTCTAAAAGGGAATCTTGTGAGCATGAGGGGAGATATCGTCACAAGAAGTAAACGCGCCGCGAAGACAAATCTCCAAGTTACTTACATTGATAATGACGTAAAACCCATTGTGAATGAGGAATTTCACAACGTCGAGGAGTCACTGACTTCTGGCATGTCGACACCCATTCTTGAGAAAGTTCGAGATTTAACTGAGAGTCTTAAAGAAGCAATGAAGGTGACGTATGAAGAATTATCTACCCTCAAGGCGAATATTGATGATTATACACAGCGGTCAACTACTGAAGTAGAATTCCTTTCTTCAGAGTTGGGAATGAAGCCTAAAGTGGAGGTACCCAAGGATATCGCTGAGAAAATGAAGATACTTGATAGACGAATTGAGGAACTTACTCAAGAGGCAAGCATACTTCAACAGAAAGTTGAAACCAGAGATTCTGAGATTGAGAGTCTCAGAAAAGACATTGCACTGCTTAAGGTAATCAATGAAGAGCTTGAGGAAAATTTGGCAAAATTAAAGGCTGCGCCTCAAACAGATATGGAAACTCTCTCAGAACTAAGAATGACTGTAAAGACACTTGAAGCGTCTCGTGATCTTCTTCAGGAGAAAATCAATGAGGTTGAAACACGAGCAAATACTGCTGAGCAAAAAGGAAAGATGTACTCAGATCAAATCGCAAAGAAGGACCTTGAGATAGGTGATTTGAAAACAAAGGTCAGGCAGCTTGAGGATGAAAAAGCGAAAACCGCTACTCGTTTGACTGAGATTGAAGAAATCAGAGCTCGTCTTAGATCCTATGAGTCTGGAGACAAAGCAAGAGAACTCGAAAGGCTGAAGACTGAATTCGAGCGGACGTCAGCCAACCTTCAAAGGGCGACAAGTGATCTAAATGAAGTTAAAGCTAAGCTAGAACACACTCAGGAAACTCTTGAAGGCTACCTAGATCTTATGGATAGTACTGAGAAG